>JBOHSQ010000176.1:0-8713 GCA_050733295.1 Gemmatimonadales bacterium | reverse complement strand
CGGCAGACCCGGCCCACGCCGGGCGAGGCGCTGGCCCGCCGGCTGGTCCCGTGGCTCGGGGCGCGGCCGCGCGCGGCGCTGTTCCTCGACTACGACGGCACGATCACGCCGATCCTCGAGCACCCCGAGGAAGCGGTGCTCGATGCGCGCACGGTCGAGGCGCTGGAGCTGGCGGCCGCGGCAGCGCACCTCGACGTCGCCATCGTGAGCGGACGGGCCCTGGCGGACCTGAGGCAGCGGGTTACGGTGGGCGGCGTCACGCTGGTGGGCAACCACGGCTTCGAGATCGAGGGCCCCGGGCTCCACTGGAAGCACCCCGACGCCGCAGCCTGGCACGGGGCGCTGGACGTGGCCGCGCGGCGGCTCGAGGACATGCAGCTCCCGGGGACCTGGGTGGAGCACAAAGGCTCGACCCTCTCCTGGCACCTGCGCCAGATGCCGGACGAAGCGCGCGCACGAGCCATCCGCCGGGGCGAGGCGGTGCTCGGCAGGCTTGGGCTCAAGCCGGTGCTGGGCAAGGCTGTGCTCGAGGCCCGCCCGCCGGTGGACTGGAACAAGGGGCGCGCCCTGCTCCACGTGCTCCGGGCACGGCACGGCGAGCGCTGGCCGCTCCGGCTCCGCGCCGTGTACGTGGGCGACGACCGCACCGACGAGGACGCCTTCCTGTCGCTGCAAGGGATCGGGCGCTCGATCCGCGTGGGCGGGCCCGACGCGGACACGGCCGCGGAGGAAACGCTGCCCGATCCCGAGGCGGTGGTGGTGCTGGTGCGCTGGCTCGCGTCCGGCGCGTGGCTGGGAGCCGAGCGATGACCGACCCCCGGTACCCGCCGCTCAACGACTATGGCGTCATCGGTGACCTGCACACCGCGGCGCTGGTGAGCCGGAACGGGTCGCTCGACTGGTGGTGCCCGCCGCGGTTCGACTCGCCGGCGCTGTTCGCGGCGGTACTCGACGCCGAGCGGGGCGGCCGGTGGCGGATTCGCCCGACGGTGCCGGCCACCAGCGAGCAGCGCTACCTGCCGGCGACCAACCTGCTGGTCACGACCTCTCACGCGGAAGCCGGCGGCGTCGTGGCGGTGACGGACTTCATGCCGGTCTCCGGCGCGCGCGCCGGGGCCGGGGCCATCTACCGCCGAGTCGAGGGGCACCGCGGGACGGTGCCGATGGAGGTCGAGTTCTCGCCCCGGTTCGACTACGGGCGGCTACCCACGCGACTGGTGCAGCGCCGCGCCGGAATCCTTGCCACCGACGACCGACGGGACGCCACCGCGCTCTCCGCGACCACGGGGCTCGGGTGGAGGGTGGCCGAAGGGGGCGCGCACTGCAGCTTCGAGGTGGGCGCGGGCCAGGCGTACTGGTTCGTGCTCCGCTGGGACGACGACGAGGTGCAGCCGATCGAGGCGCTCGAGCCGCAGCGGACCCTCGACGCGACGTCACGCTGGTGGGACGCGTGGGTGGCGCAGATCAGCTACCGCGGGCCGTACCGGGCCGAGGTGGAGCGGAGCGCGCTGGCGCTCAAGCTGCTGCAGTACGAGCCCAGCGGCGCGATCGTCGCCGCGCCCACGACGTCGCTGCCGGAGTGGCCGGCGGGCCCGCGGAACTGGGACTACCGCTACACCTGGTTGCGCGACTCGGCCTACGTGCTCTACGCGCTCGACTCGCTCCAGATCCAGCGCGAGGCGGACTCCTACCTCCGCTTCCTGCTCCGCGCCTGCCGCCGGGCGGACGAGCGCCACCTCCAGATCCTCTACGCCCCGGACGGCACCCGCGAGGCGTCGGAGCAGGTGCTCGACCACCTCGAGGGGTACGGCGGCGCCAAGCCGGTGCGGATCGGCAACGGGGCCGCCGACCAGTTCCAGCTCGACGTCTACGGCGAGCTGCTCGACACGGTGGCAATCGGCCACCGGGAACGCTCGCCGAGCGAAGGGGTATGGGCCGCGATCCGCCGCCTGGTCGACTGGGTGGCGGTGAACTGGACCCTGCCGGACTGGGGCATCTGGGAGGCGCGGCAGGAACCGCGGCACCACGTGCTCAGCAAGGTGATGGCGTGGGTGGCGCTCGACCGCGCCGCATGGCTGGGTGCGCGCTACAAGCTCGAGGGGGACGTGGCCGGGTGGCGTCGCGCGGCGACGGCGGTCCGCCACGAGGTGCTGGAGAAGGGCTGGGACGCGTCGCGCGGGACCTTCGTGCAGGCCTACGGTGCGCCCGCGCTCGACGCCTCGGTGCTGCTCCTGCCCAAGGTGCGCTTCCTCCCGCGGACCGATGAGCGGGTCCGCACCACGCTCGAGGCGGTGCGGCGCGAGCTGGGCGCCGGCCCGGAGGAGCTGATCTACCGCTACCGGACAACGGACGGCCTGGAGGGCGACGAGGGCGCATTCACCGCCTGTTCATTCTGGATGATCCAGAACGTGGCGATGGTGGGCCAGCACGCCGAGTCGGAGCGGTTGTTCCGGCTCCTGCTCCGCCGGGGCGGTACGCTGGGGCTGTTCGCCGAGGAAGTGGACCCGCGCACCGGCGACCAGCTGGGCAACTACCCGCTCGGCCTCTCCCACGCGGCCCTGATCAATACCGCGGTGATGCTGGAGCGACTCCGTCCCTCGGCGAACGACGAGACCGCGGCGCGCCTGACACCGGTGGAGCCGCTGGTGCCGGCGCCGCCGGCGCCTTGACCGACCTGGAGCTGGAACACCTCGAGCCCTGACATGGCCATGGATCACCCCGCCATTCCGCTGGCCGAGTTCGAGCGGTTCTGATGGCCACCCAGGCCGACGTGCGGCGCATCGCCCTCTCCCTGCCGGGCGCGGTGGAAGAGGCTGGCCACTTCGCATTCCTGGTGCAGAACAAGGACAAGGCCAAGCCGTTCGCCTGGGTCTGGAAGGAGCGGGTGGACCCCCGGAAGGCCCGGGTGCCGCAGCCCAAGGTGATCGCCCTCAGGGTGGCGAGCCTCGATGACAAGGAGTTTCTGCTCGGCCTGGACCAGGAGAAGTTCTTCACCGAGCCGCACTACAACGGCTATCCCGCCATCCTGGTCCGGCTGCCGGCGGTGACGGCGCGGGAGCTTCGGTCGCTGATCACCGAGGCATGGAGATGCCAGGCGCCCAGGGACGCTGAACCGAAGAAGAAGGTTGCGAGCGCCGCACGGAAGCGGCCCCCGAAGTGAACCCACCGGAGGCGAGCATGGACCTGGGAGCCTTTTCCGTCAGCCTGGCCGTGAAGGACATCGAGGCATCGAAGCGGTTCTACGAGAAGCTGGGGTTCCGCGCCTTTCACGGGGACCAGGCGCAGAACTGGTTGATCATGAAGAATGGCGGGCACGTGATCGGGCTGTTCCAGGGAATGTTCGAGAAGAACATCCTCACCTTCAACCCGGGGTGGGACAGCAACGCGCAGAAGCTGGAGCAGTACACCGACGTGCGGCAGCTGCAGCGCCTGCTCAAGGCCCTGGGCGTGGCCCTGATCACGGAGGCGGACGAGGGCTCGACCGGCCCGGCCAGTTTCGTCATCGCCGACCCGGACGGCAACACGATCCTGGTGGACCAGCACGTCTAGGCGGGCGGGCGGGCGGCCGGGGGCTACGCGCCCCCGAGCGCCCACGCGGAGAGTCCCGCGGTGAGGAGGAGTGTCACCGCGGGCAGCACCCACCAGCGGAACCCATCGAGCGCCGCCACGAGCGGTGCCGCCAGGAAGAGCGACAGCGCGACCAGCGCGGCGCTCGCGGCCACCGCGATCCCGGCCGTCCCCAACCCCAGATAGCCGAGCGCCAGGATCGGCACCACGAGGAGCACGACCGTGGCGGCCGCGGCCCACTGCGCGACACCGCGCGCGAGCGTCGATCCCAGCGCCGCGTACCCGACCAGCCCCACCGCCGCCGCGAGCCCGGGCACCGCAAACAGGTAGAACCCCGCGGGCAGCTTGGCCGCGAGCAGGACCCCGAGCCCCAGCCACATCGCTGCCGCGCCGGCCATCACCCCTTCGGGCGCGGCCCACTGCCGGGCCAGCCGGAGCCCGAGGAGCGAGAGCGTGAGCCCGAGCGCCAGTGGCGCCAGGGTGAGCGAGACTGGCGACGGGATCGGTATCGCTCCCTCCGGGCCGAGCACCCGACCCAGCAGCAGCCTGAACCCGAGTGCCCCGGCCAGCGCAAACAGGGTGACGAGGAGGCAGAGACCGAGCCCGATCACAGGCGCCCAGCCGGAGAAGAGCCTCCGCCGGACCGCGGCGACCGTGGATCCCAGCAGGGACACCGCGGCGACGGCGAGGATGGGCCAGCGCCACGCGAGCGGCCAGACGACCAGGCCGGCGAACGGGAGGGAGAAGAAGGCGGCATCGCCGCGGTCGTGCGGAGGCGGGCCCTCGGCCCCGAAGTGGCGGGCGAGCGCCAACACCTCCTCGCCGTGGTGCTGGACGCTTCCGCGGTCGAGCCGGGCGGGCGTGTCGAGCCCGGTGTGGTAGGCGGCGACCCGGCCGATGAACGCGAAGTTGAGGCCGGGCACGTCCAGCGCCTTGAGCTCGGTGAAGTCGGTGTCGTTGGGGAGCAGCTGGTACAGCGCGTAGAACAGCGAAGAAGCGGTGGGATGGGCCGCGTGGTCGCCGAAGGCGCGCACGACCTCGAGGTTGCCCGGGCCGGTCTCGAACATCAGCGAGCGGCCCCCGCCGCCGCGGGCCTCGAGGTTGATCACGACGCCGACGTCGCGGCTCCACGGATGCCGCTGCACGAAGGCGACCGCGCCCAGCAGTCCGTCCTCCTCGGCGTCGGTAAACAGGGCGATGATGTCGTGGGCGGGTGGTGTTCCCGCGGATAGCGCACGCAACGCCTCGAGAATAGCGGCCACGCCGGAGGCATCGTCCCCCGCGGCCTGGGAGCCCGCCACGCCATCGTAGTGGGCGACCAGGAGCACCGCGGTCCTGCCCCCACCCGGGCCGGTGCCGTGCAGGCGGCCCACCACGTTCCGGACCAGCCCCGTGCGGGCATAGCGCATGCCGGTCTGCAGCGCCTCCTGCAACTGGGTCTCGAGGCCCAGCGCCTGGAGCTCATTCACGAGGTAGGCGCGCGCGCGATCGTGTGCGGCCGAGCCTGTGGGCCGAGGGGCGGCGGCCAGCGTCTCGACGTGCGCCATCGCGCGATCGGCGGAAAAGTCCGCCGAGGGCGCGGTGGCGGGGCGCGGCACAGGGGGAACGAGCGCGTGGCGCAGCGCCGCGAGCACCAGCGCGGCGAGGGCGCAGAGGTCGAGGAGGCGGCTCACGGAAGCACCAAGGTCGACCGCCGGAGGGCGGAGGTCAAAGCCCTGCGGGTCGCGAGGGCGGGGTCGCGAGTCGCGAGAAGCCGGGGGACGGAGTTTCGGACGGCAACGGGAACTGCGGATCAAGCCATTGCGATGAAACGATTTGAGACGCGGGTTCCGGAGCGGGATCCCGGCACGAGTTTGGCGTATTCAGGGGCCGATGCGCCGCCTCATCCTCTCGCTCGCGGTCCTGGCCGGGCTGGCGTTCGTCCCCCCGCGGCTTCACGGGAGCTGGACGGATCCCCTTCCCGACGCCCTCCGGACCGATGCCCCGCCGGCCGCGCGCCAGTACTGGCGCGAGCTGGTGTCGTGCACCGGCATCCGCCCGCACCGGGGGCGCGGCTTCGGCTCGATCGCCTGGTACCGGGTACACGGCCGCCAGTTCACCCGGCCGGACAACGGTCGCAGCGTGATCGGGCTGTGGATCCGCCCCGGCAACGCGGTGGTGCTGTCCTCGGCGTGGTACGACGACGAGCGCCTGATCAAGCACGAGATGCTGCACGTCCTGCTGCAGCGGGGGTCGCATGACGACCCCCATTTCCAGGCGGCGGGGGGAATGGAGTGCGGGCTGTATCCGAGCTAGACGGCTGGGTGGCTGGGCGGCTAGTGGGGGGTTGAACGGAAGGCGCGGTCGGCGGACGAGACGTCCGACGAGCGGGCCTGCCTGATGCGGGCCTCGACCCACCGCGCCAGCTCCGTGTCGGCCAGCAACGCGTCGCCCCGATACACGATGGGCAGTCCCGCGAGGTCGCGCGGGAGCTTGTCGCGGGTCATCGATCCCGACGCCACCAGCACCGGCACCACCGCGACGTCCTTGCCCGTCGCGTCCCGCTGCAGCAGCACCAGCTCGCGCATCCGCCTCACCGCCTCCTTCCGCACGCCTTCCGCCGCGTCGTCGCGCACCAGCTCCACCATCACACTGCTGAAGCCGGTCCGCTCGCGCACCGTGTCGGCCACGCGTCGCAGGTTTTCCATCCAGTAGGCGTATTCCTCCGCCGACTCGGGGCCGTGGCCGAGCAGGAGGAGCGCGCGGCCGGCGGGATTATCCACCAGGGCGCGGGCACGGTCGGCGAGGACCGCGGCGAGCTCGGGCGCGTCGTCCATCGCGCGGAGGAGGCGGATGGGCACCGCCGCATCGGAGCGGGCGATGCCGCCCATCTCGAGGTGATGCGTCATCACCGCGTCGATCGAGTCGATCTCGCCGGCGAGCCAGCGGAGCTGGTCGTAGTGCCCGCTGTGGCTCGAGACGAGGACCGGCACGACGAGCACCTCCTGGGCGCCCCGGGTCACCAGATCGGCCACGACCTTCTGGAACGGCGCCGTCTTCGCGCCGGGTCCCATGAGGAAGCTCACGGCCACCGGGCCGGGATGCCGGACCTCACGCGCCATCCGCTCGACCTGCGCATTCCAATCCGGGCCACCACCGTGGGCGATCAGGACGACCCCGGTGGCGGAAGGCGGGCGTGCGGGCGGGCAGTCCCGCCGGCAATCCGGGGCCGACTGCAGTGCCGCGGCGGGGACCAGGGAGCAGATGGAGGAGGCGAACGCCAGGGCGGCGGAGATGGCCAAATGCATCGGAAACCGAGGGTTGAGTCTGGGTTGAGTTAGATGAGAATGTATCTCATCTAGTGTTGACCCAAGCTATCCACGATCTCCGACCAGCGCAACAGGAATTGGAACGACGGGCCGGACGGGCGGGACGGGCGAAGGCCTACCGCCCGTCCGCCCTGCCGCTCTACGGCACCGGCTGCTCCGGGCGGTGGCGCACGACGAACAGGCCCTCGCGCATCGAGGTGACCACGATCGTCCCGCTGGGGAAGTAGGGGTAATTGCTCCACGAGCCGGCGAACCCCGGCGTGTTGTCGCCGAAGGGCACGGTGTCGAAGAAGCCGACCTCCTTCGGGTGCATCGGATCGGCGACGTCGATGACCCGGAGGCCGCTCACGTAGTTCGACTCGAACATGTAACGCCCGCGCACGTACAAGTTGTGGTCGCTGGCGGAGGTCTCCCCCAGGTATTCGGTCGCCACGACCGGGTCGTCGAGGTCGGACACGTCGTACACCACGGTGCGTGTACGGGGCACGGTACCCGCGAGCTCGTCGCCCTCGTCGTTCACGAAGAAGTATCGCTGATCGTCCGAGAGCCAGCCCTGGTGGGTGTACGCATTGTTGGGGTGGGAGACGTGGGAGAGCGCCTTGGGAGCGGTCTTGTCGGTGACGTCGGCGATGCCCACCGCGGTCTCGGACGCGTTGAAGCAGATTTCGCGGCCCGGATAGGCCTGGTCCGGCCCCTTGTAGGTGACACACTGCGCGTCGTGAGTGTAGCCGGTCTTCCGGTTTCCGGTCTGCGGGTCGGCGTAGCAGCCGGCGAACTTCGGGACCTTGGGCTCGCGGATGTCGATCATGTGCAGCGCCCCGCCGCAGGTCTCGCCGCCCATCGAGTTCCCCACCGGATAGGCGTACCCGGTCTCCTCGTTGATGACGATGTTGTGGGCGCTGTGGATGCCGTGGTACACGGTGTCGGGCCTGAGCGTGGCGGGCTTGCCGTCCACGTCGCGCAGGCGGGTGAGATCGAAGACCTGCATCCCGTGCGGTCCGGCGCCGTCGGATACGATGTAGGCGTGGTTCTTGTACACCTTGATGTCACGCCAGAGGTTGGGCTGGGCGCCCTCGGTGAGCGGCACCTCGGCCACATAGACGGGATTGGACGGGTCAGTCACGTCCACGAAGGCGGTGCCGTCCATCCGGCCCACCAAGGCGTACTCGCGCTTCGTGTCGGGATCGGTCCAGCCCCAGATGTCGTTGAGCATGATCCCGCGGGGGGCGCCGAGGGAGCGGGTCGGGATGAAGGAGAGCAGGTCCACCTGCTGGCAGCGGAAGACGGAGATGCTGCCGGTGTCGCAGCGATGTTCGGTTCCGGTGATGGCGGGCAGGCCGGGCTCCGCGTCCACCAGGCGGGCGCGTTCGGTCCAGGTCGTCCCTTCCTTCGCGTAGACGAACCCGATCCCCTCGAAGAACTCGGAGAAGGGCGCGCCGGCGATGGCGTGATCCCCGCTCGCGGTCAGCGAGGCGCCGGCCAGCCCGGCGAGCCCGGTGGTCCGGGGCTCGAGCTGCTGGGCTTCCTTCCATCGGCCGTCCGATTCGCGGAAGACGAGGATCGAGCCCCGGCCCTGGCGCATGGTCGGCGCACCGACCAGGACGTCGCCGCCCGCGAGCGCGATGGCCGACCCGGTGCCGGAGCCCGGGCGCGCCGAATCGGCGCGGAGCACGCCCGCGGGTGTCCATTCCCCGCCCTGCCTGGCATAGCGGAACACCCCGCCAGCCCCGCGCGAGGTGGCCGGCGCACCCGCGAACAGCACATCACCGGACAGCGCGAGCGCGGCTCCGAAGGCGCGCACCGCGGTGTCGGTCGGGGCCAGGCGGCCCGCCTCACCC
>JBOHSQ010000175.1:0-11657 GCA_050733295.1 Gemmatimonadales bacterium | reverse complement strand
GTCGGAGGAGGTGAGATGTGGTGAACGGGGGGTCGGCGGCCTCCGACGCGCAGCGCCAATGTCGGGGCCTCGGTGAGCGGGACCCGGCCTCGCCTCCCTCCCAGAGTTGTCCTCCCTCTCCCGGTTTCGCAACTTGGGGCCCGGGTCGACGCTCGACCCACGACCCTCGACCCACGACTCCTGCCCATGCGCATCGATCCCGAAGACTGTGACGCCTCGGGCCACGTGAGCCACGCCGGGTTCCAGCGGCTGTTCGAGCGGGCGCGCTGGGACGCCCTTGCGGCCGGTCCAGCCCTGGCCGCGCTCCGGCGGGCGAACGCGACGCCGGTGGTGCGGCGTGCGACGGTCGAGTACCTGGCGCCGGCCTCGCCCGGCGACGACCTGCGCTTCGACCTGCGGCTCACCCGTGTCGGCACCACCAGCTTCACCGCCCGGCAGACCGCGCACCGAAACGGCGACGACCGGCTGCTCGCGGTGGCGGAGTTCGTGCTCGTCTGCCTGGACGACGAGGGTGCGACCGTGATTCCGGAGGAGCTGCGCGCGCTGGGGGGCGACGACACCAGGACCGACGGCGCACTCCGCATTGGCGTGCACGGGGTGGAGCTGGCGGTAGAGCTGCAGGGCGAGGGTCCGGCGATCCTCTTCATCCACGGCTATCCGCTGAGCCGCGCCATCTGGGCGCATCAGATCGCGCATCTCGACGGGACCCGCCGCATCAACCCCGATCTGCGCGGCTTCGGCGGCTCCGACGCCCCGGACCTGGGCTACTCGATGGCGACGTGGGCCGACGACCTCGCCGCCCTGCTCGATGCGCTTGGCGTCGAGCGTGCGGTCCTTTGCGGGCTCTCGATGGGCGGCTACATCGCCTTCGAGTTCGTGCGGCGCTATCGCCAGCGGGTGGCGGGGCTGATCCTGGTGGACACGCGCGCCGGCTCCGATTCCGAGGAAGGCCGAAAGGGACGCGACGCGGCCATCCAGGCAGCGCGGGACAAGGGGCCCGGCGCGATCGCGGACCAGATGCTCCCCAAGCTCTTCGCGCCGGCCTCGCTCGCGGGCCTGCCCCAGGTCGTGGGACAGGTCGAGGCCGCCATCCGTGGGACCCCGGTGCCGGGCATCGTCGGCGCGCTGGCCGCCATGCGCGACCGCCCCGACAGCCGTCCGCTCCTGCCGACGCTCTCCGATATCCCGACCCTCGTGATCGTGGGTTCGGAGGACAAGATCACGCCGGTTTCGGAGGCGCGGGTGATGGTGGAGGCGATCCCGGGAGCGACCCTGCGGGAGATCCCCGGCGCCGGCCACCTTGCCCCGGTGGAGAAGCCCGAGCTGGTGACGGCGGCGATCAGGGGATTCCTCGAAAGCCGGGTCCTCGGGAAGGCGTAGACGCGGGGTACGTGAGTGGAAGTGTGTAGGACGGGGAGGAAGTCCGGCGAGTGATCGGGATCACCGGACCGGCCGATGAAACCATTTGACCGGTTGGGGCGTCCAATAGGGTGTGCGACTCAGTTCGGCGTTCGCCGGACACCGCACACATGCTTCCTTCCTCAGCAATGGGCCCCCGGAACCGCGGCCAGATGTTAGGTTCCGGGGGCCTCCCTCATTCCAGTCCCGCAGCACACGACCTGCGCTACTTCTGCGGCCTCCCCGGCGGGGTCGCGCCCTCGAACACCTCGCGGTTCTTCCCGATCCAGGTCTCGAGCGCGGGCGGCACGTCCTCCTCGGGATAGATGGCCGTCACCGGGCACTCCGGCTCGCACGCGCCGCAGTCGATGCACTCATCCGGGTGGATGTAGAGCATGTCCTCGCCCTCGTAGATGCAGTCTACCGGGCAGACGTCGACGCACGAGCGGTCCTTCACGCCGATGCAGGCTTCGGTGATCACATACGTCATCGATGGAAATCCTTGCGACGGTGCGGCGCGCAGCAGCGCGCGCCGTTGCAGAGAAATAGGAGCGCCCTCCGCCGGGCGCAAGACCGCCGGAGAAGGCGCGAGGTCGGCCGGGCACGGGCCGCCGGGCCGCCGCTACAGCAGCCCGGACAGCGGAGTCGCGTAGGCGGCGCTCCGCGGCTCGGGCTCGGCGTAGCGGCCCTGGTGCGCGTAGTGCCGGTTCCACTCCTCGCGCAGGCAGAACGGATCGAGCCCGTGCGCGCGGTCCACCGCCAGCACGCCGTCGAGGTGGTCGATCTCGTGCTGCAGCAGCTCGGCCCGATCGCCCTCCACCTCCACCTCCTGGTCCACCCCTCGCACGTCCAGGTAGCGCACCCGGATCCGGTAGGCCCGGCTCACGTGCACCAGCAGGTTGGGGAACGAGAAGCAGTCGTCCCACACCGTGAAGTCCTCGGTGCCGATGTCCACGATCTCCGGATTGATCAGCACCCAGGGCCGGTCCATCTCGATGTAGACGATCCGGACCGGAGCCCCGATCTGGGGCGCGGCGATCCCGCGGCCGGCGCCGAACCGGGACTGCCAGTCGCGGAGGGTGTCCTTCAGGTCGTCGATCACCAGCCGGACCGCGGCGGAGCGGGGCTTGGTGACCGGCTCGCAGCGGGTGCGCAGGATGGGGTCGCCGAGCAAGCGAATGCGGTGGACGGTCATGGAACTCAACGTTGCGTTTTCAAGGCGGTTGGTAAAGAAGTAGTAATAACTACTAACTACGGGACGTACGGCGGCAAGAGCGCTGCGAGACGGCGGAGCCGCCGCGCTCGGGGCCGCCGGCGCCATTCCCGCCCGCCTCAGCCGCCACCCCCCGCCTCCAACCCCAGTGACCAACCGTAACTCGTTTCCAGGGCGTCAATTGGCAATTCGCGCCATCCCAACCATAGAAACTTGACAATCCCGACTATGCTGGTAGGTTTCCCGGGCGATGGGAACCACCCTTCCGACCGTCGGCGAGGCCAGCCGCGAGCTCCCGGGATACAAGGGATCCCGGGGCGAGATCCTGCACGAGCTCAAGCGCGAGCCGGGGCTCTCGATCCGCGACCTGATGGACCGGCTGCGGCTTTCGGCCAACGCGGTGCGCCATCACCTGAAGGAGCTGGAGGCGGAAAGCCTGGTCGAGCACGCGCGCGCGCCCAAGGGCGTCGGCGCCCCGCCCCATACCTACCGCCTTTCGCCCCGCGCGGAATCGCTCTTCCCGACCGGGTACGCGCGGGCCATCACCGCGCTGCTCGACCAGGTCGCGGCGCGGGAGGGACGCGAGGCGGCCGTGGCGCTGCTGGAGCAGCACCTGGGCGAAGTGGCCGAGGAGTTCGCGGCCGCCCGGGAGGCCGAGGACGCCGGCGCGCGCATGACCCGATTCGCGCAGATCCGGACCGCCGAAGGCTACATGGCGGAGGGAGCGGCGGGTCCGTGCTGCGGGACGCTGGTCGAGCACCACTGCCCCATCCGCGCGGTCGCGGAGCGGTTCCCCGAGGTTTGCGCCGTCGAGGCCCGCGTCATTGCGCGCGCCCTCGGCGGCACCGTCGAACGCCGCAGGCACCTGCTCGCCGGCGATGCCGCCTGCGAGTACAGGATTCGCTTCGCCCAGGGCGAGGCCGCACCCGAATCGGAGGAAGGCCGATGACGCCGTCGGTCGAGACGCTGGTCAACCGCGAGTACAAGTATGGCTTCGTCACCGACATCGAGTCGGAGACCGCGCCCCGCGGCCTGAGCGAGGACGTGATCCGCCTCATCTCGGCGCGGAAGCAGGAGCCGGAGTGGATGCTCGAGTGGCGGCTCAAGGCGTACCAGCGCTGGCTCACCATGACGGAGCCGCACTGGGCGAACGTGTCGTACCCGCCCATCGACTACCAGGGCATCATCTACTACTCCGCGCCCAAGACGGTGAAGCCGCTCGGCTCGCTCGACGAAGTGGACCCGAAGCTGCTCGAGACCTACGAGAAGCTCGGCATCCCGCTCTCGGAGCAGAAGCGGCTCTCGGGAGTGGCGGTGGACGCGATCTTCGACTCGGTGTCGGTGGGGACCACGTTCAAGGAGACGCTGGCGAAGGAGGGGATCATCTTCTGCTCCTTCTCCGAGGCGGTGCGCGAGCACCCGGAGCTGGTGCGAAAGTACCTTGGCACGGTGGTGCCCCATTCGGACAACTTCTTCGCCGCGCTCAACGCCGCGGTGTTCTCCGACGGCTCCTTCTGCTACGTGCCGAAGGGCGTGAAGTGCCCGCTGGAACTGTCCACCTACTTCCGGATCAACACGGCGGACGTGGGCCAGTTCGAGCGCACCCTGATCATCGCCGACGAGGGCGCCTCGGTGTCCTACCTCGAGGGCTGCACCGCCCCGCGGTTCGACACCAAACAGCTCCACGCCGCGGTGGTCGAGCTGGTGGCGCTCGACGACGCGACCATCAAGTACTCCACCATCCAGAACTGGTACGCGGGCGACGCCGACGGGAAGGGCGGGGTCTACAACTTCGTCACCAAGCGCGGCAAGTGTGCCGGGCGCCGGAGCCGGATCACCTGGACCCAGGTGGAGACCGGGTCGGCCATCACCTGGAAGTACCCGAGCTGCATCCTGCAGGGGGACGGCTCGGTGGGCGAGTTCTACTCGGTGGCCGTGGTGAACGGGCACCAGCAGGCCGACACCGGAACCAAGATGATCCACATCGGCCGGGACACGCGCAGCACGATCATCTCCAAGGGCATTTCCGCGGGGCAGGGCAACAACAGCTACCGCGGCATGGTGAAGGTGCTGCCCAGGGCGGAGAACGCGCGCAACTACACCCAGTGCGACTCGATGCTGATCGGGAACCGCTGCGGCGCGCACACCTTCCCCTACATCGACATCCAGAACAACTCGGCCACGCTCGAGCACGAGGCCTCGACCTCGAAGATCGGCGAGGACCAGATCTTCTACCTCAACAGCCGCGGGCTCAACACCGAGCACGCGATCTCGCTCATCGTCAACGGGTTCTGCAAGGAAGTCTTCCGCGAGCTCCCGATGGAGTTCGCGGTGGAAGCGCAGAACCTGCTCGGGATTTCGCTCGAGGGGAGCGTTGGTTAGATGGCAGGATGGCCGGATGGCACACCCCGAACCAGGGACAGAGAACGGGACATGCTCGAAATCAAGGACCTGACCGCTTCCGCCGGTGACCGTGATATCCTCCACGGCATCACTCTGACCGTCCGCTCCGGCGAGATCCACGCCGTGATGGGGCCGAACGGCTCGGGCAAGAGCACCCTGGCCCAGGTCCTGGCGGGCCACCCGGCCTATGCCGTCACCGGCGGCTCGGTGAAATACGACGGCAAGGACCTGCTCGAGCTCGATCCCGACGAGCGGGCGCAGGCCGGCCTCTTCCTGGCCTTCCAGTACCCGGTCGAGATCCCGGGGGTGAGCAACGCCTACCTGCTGCGCAACGCCCTCAACGAGCTGCGCAAGGCGCGGGGCCAGGAGGAGGTGGACCCGCTCGACTTCGTGGACCTGATGGATGAGAAACTGCGGGTGGTGGAGTGGGGCCCCGAGGTGCTGGAGCGCGCGGTGAACGCAGGCTTCTCGGGCGGCGAGAAGAAGCGGAACGAGATCCTCCAGATGGCGGTGCTCGAGCCGCGGCTCGCGATCCTGGACGAGACCGACTCGGGGCTCGACATCGACGCCCTGCGCATCGTGGCCGAGGGCGTGAACCGGCTCCGCCGGCCCGACAACGCGTTCATCGTGGTCACGCACTACCAGCGCCTGCTCAACTACATCGTGCCCGACTACGTGCACGTGCTGGCCGGCGGCCGGATCGTGCGGTCGGGCGGCAAGGACCTGGCGCTCGAGCTGGAGGAGAAGGGCTACGACTGGCTCACCGAGGTCGCGGGCATGGCGGCCGCGGTGGGGGCGGGGGCGGGGGCGTGAGCACACTGCTCGACCGGTGGGAGGAGTTCGCCGGCGCGGAAGCGCGCGCGGGCGCGGAGCCGGCGTGGCTGGCCGAGCTCCGGCGCGGGGCCATCGCGGAGGCGCGCGAGGCGGGGTTCCCCACCACCAAGCACGAGGACTGGAAGTTCACCTCGGTGGCGCCGATCGCCCAGGCGGACTTCCGGCTCATCGCCGGGGGGCTGGATGGCTCGATTAGCCACCCAGCCATCCAGCCATCCAGCCACCCAGCCATCCAGCCCCACCTCTTCGACGCCACCTGGCCCCGGCTCGTCGTCCTGAACGGGCGCTTCGTGCCCGGGCTGTCGAGGCTCGAAGGGCTGCCCCGGGGAGCGCGGCTGCTGCCCCTCTCGCGGGCCCTGACCGAGGAGCCGGAGCTGGTGCGGGCCCAGATGGGCAGCGTGCTCGCGCGGGGCGAGAACACCTTCACCTCGCTCAACGCAGCCTACATGACCGACGGGCTGGTGCTGGTGATCGGGGGCGAGGAGCCGGTGCCGCCGGTGCACGTGGTCTACCTCACCGACGAGTCCGCGCGTGACGGGATGATCCACGTGCGGAACCTGGTGGTGCTGGAGCGGCTCGCGAGCGCCACGCTGGTCGAGAGCTTCGTGAGCCTGGCCGACGTGCCGGTGTTCACCAACGCCGCCACCGAGATCCGGCTGGGGGACGGGGCGCGGCTCGCGCACGTGAAGGTTCAGCGGCAGAGTGAGCGCGCGTACCACATGGACACCACCCAGGCGGAGCAGGGCCGGGACAGCACCTGGGACTCGTTCTCCTTCGCCATCGGCGGGGCGCTGGCGCGCACCAACCTGTACACCCGCCTCTCCGGCGACGGGGCCCACGTCACCCTCGACGGGCTCTACCTGCTGCACGGCGAGCAGCACGTGGACCACCAGACCCGGGTGGAGCACATCGCACCGCATTGCACCAGCTGGGAGGTCTACAAGGGCATCCTGGACGGGAAGAGCCACGGGGTGTTCAACGGCAAGGTGTACGTGCGGCCCGAGGCCCAGAAGACCGACGGCAAGCAGACCAACAACAACCTGGTGCTGTCGGACCAGGCCCGGGTGGACACCAAGCCGCAGCTCGAGATCTTCGCCGATGACGTGCGCTGCACCCACGGTGCCACGGTGGGGCGGCTCGACCCGGCGGCACTGTTCTACCTCCGCAGCCGCGGCCTGCCGCTGCCGGAGGCGCGCCGGATGCTCACCTGGGGCTTCGCGAGCGACGTCCTGCAGACCATTGCCGCGGCGCCGGTGCGGGAGCAGCTCGAGACGCTGGTGAAGGAGCGGCTGGAGGAGGCGGTGAAATGACGTCCAGCCTTCGCGCCTCGATCCTCGACCCTGGAGCGCTGCGGGCCGACTTCCCCATCCTCGCCCAGCGCATCAATGGCCACCCGCTGGCCTACCTCGACAGCGCCGCGAGCACCCAGAAACCCCTCGCCGTGCTCGAGACGATGACGGTGTTCTACCAGTCGGACTACGCCAACGTCCACCGCGGGGTGCATACGCTCTCCGAACGGGCGACGGTCGCCTACGAGGGCGCGCGGGCGCGGGTGGCGCGGTTCGTGGGCAGCGATGACCCGACCGAGATCGTCTTCACCCGAGGGACGACCGAGGCGATCAACCTGGTGGCGGGGAGCTGGGGCGCGGCGAACCTGGGCCCGGGCGACGCGGTGCTGGTGACCGGGCTCGAGCACCACGCCAACATCGTCCCGTGGCAGCTGCTCTCGCAGCGCACCGGCTGCCGCCTGCTGGCGTGCCCCGTGACCGACCGGGGCGACGTGGACCTCGAGGCCTGGAACCGGCTGCTCACCGCCGAGCCGGTGAAGCTCGCCGCCTTCCTGCACACGTCGAACGCGCTGGGCACGGTGAATCCGGCCCTGGAGATGATCGCGGCGGCGCGGGCCGCGGGCGCCCGGGTGTTGATCGACGGCGCGCAGGCGGCGCCCCACCGTGCCATCGACGTCCACGCCCTGGGCTGCGACTTCTTCTGCTTCAGTGCGCACAAGGTGTACGGGCCGACGGGCATCGGCGCGCTCTGGGCGCGGCGCGAGCTGCTCGACGCCATGCCGCCCTGGCAGGGCGGCGGCGACATGATCCGCACCGTGGCATTCGAGGGGACCACGTTCGCCGACCCGCCGCACCGGTTCGAAGCCGGCACGCCCGCCATCGCGGAGGCGGTGGGGTTCGCGGCGGCGCTCGACTACGTGGACGCGGCCGGGCTCGACGCCATTGCCGCGCACGAGCACGCGCTGGTGGAGCGGATCCTCGAGCGCCTGGCCGAGTTCCCCGAAGTGCGGCTGGTGGGCGAGCCGGAAGAGCGGGCGAGCGTCGTGTCCTTCTACTTCGGGAACGTGCACCCGCACGACGTGGGGCAGGTGCTGGATGAGTCGGGCGTGGCAGTGCGGGTAGGCCACCACTGCGCCATGCCGGTCATGCAGCGGTTCGGGGTTCCGGCCACGGTCCGCGCCTCGGTGGGTCTCTACAGCTCGGCCGACGACGTGGACGCGCTGGCGCGTGGACTGGTGCGGGTACGGGAGGTGTTCGGGTGAGCGCAGGGAACGACCTGTACCAGCACGTCATCCTCGACCACAACCGTTCGCCCCGGAACCTGCGGGCGATGCCCGACGCCAACCGCACGGCGCAGGGCATCAACCCGCTCTGCGGCGACCGGCTCACCGTCTGGCTCAGGATGGAAGGCGACCGGGTGAGCGACGCGAGCTTCGAGGGATCGGGCTGCGCCATTTCGCGGGCGTCGGCGTCGCTCATGACCACCGCGCTCAAGGGCCGGAGCAGCGCCGAGGCGGGCGACCTTGCCGACCGGTTCCAGGCACTGGTGACCGGTCGTCTCGACCCCGACCCCGCGGCGCGCGTCCCGCTCGGCAAGCTCGTGATCTTCGAGGGCGTCTCCCGCTTCCCGCTCCGGGTGAAGTGCGCAACCCTCGCCTGGCACGCGGCGAAGGCGGCGCTTCGGGGCGAAGGGCAAGTGACGACAGACTAGAGCAGGGACGAAGTCGGGCAGCCTCCGACTTCTGCCTTTTCACCATTGACCATTCGAATCGGAGTGCACCACAGATGGCCTATTCCCCGATGCTCGTCCAACCAATGAAGGACGAGGTCACCCGGCTCGGCGCGCGGGAGCTCACCAGCGTCCAGGAGGTGGACGAGGTGCTCGGTCCCAGCGAGGGGACGGTGCTCGTGTTCGTGAACTCGGTTTGCGGTTGCGCGGCGGGCATGGCCCGGCCGGCGCTGGCGCGCGCCTTGGGCGCCCAGGTGAGGCCCGACGTGGTCGCCACGGTCTTCGCCGGGGTTGACCTCGACGCCACCCAGCGGGCACGAAGCTATTTCGGCGAGGGTTACCAGCCCTCGAGCCCGTCGTTCGCGCTGCTCAAGGACGGCGAGGTGGTCCACTTCGTCCACCGGCACCAGATCGAAGGCCGGAGCGCGGAATCGGTGGCGAGCGACCTGGTGCAGGCATTCGAGCGGTACTGCCAGGCACCCACGTGACCTTCCACCCCGATCACGAGCCCCTCCACGGCATCACCGTCGTGGTCTCGGGCGCGTCGGGCCGGACCTACGTCGGCCGTTACCACGAGCGGAACGGCCGCGGGATCCTGCTCCACGACGCCGGCATCCATGATCCGGGCTCGGCGGCGTACCCGCGCGAAGAATGGCTCCGGCGCCAGGACAAGTTCGGGATCAGGGCGGAGCAGCGCGCCCTCCTGATCCCCTCCGAGGAAGCGGGCGAAGTGGTGCCCTTCCCCGACTGGCTGGCGGCCAACCGCTAGGTGGCCGCCGAGCCGTCCTACTTGAGCCCGTCCCGCCCCAGCGCCGGCGCCATCGAGACCAACCCGCTCCACCACTTGGCGAAGAGGTTGGGAGTTCCGCGGTCGAGGTAGACCTCGACCGAAGCCAGCCTGCGGTCCCCGCCCCGCCGCCTGTCCGCCAGCCGATCGAAAGTGGCCCGCCCTGCCCGTCCCCTCTCGTCCTGCACCGCCGTCTCTTGCCTCATCTGGATAACCTGCTATTGTTGGTTAGGTGGTTATACGATAAAGCGGCACTTCTAACCTGTCAATAGGTAATAGATGGTTAGTCCTGGAACGTCCCACGGTCATGCTCCGTCCTTCCCCAACCTCGAGGGACGGCTGGCGCTCGACTTCGCCAACACCCTGAGCAACCGCCTGATGCCCGAGCCCCAAGAGCGGCTGGGCTCCTACGACGCTCTGGTGGAGTGGGCGCTGGCGGTGCAGCTCATCGGGCCTACCGAGGCCGGACGGCTTCGGGCCCGGGCGCGGATGCATCCGGCCGACGCGGAGCGGGCGCACCGGAGCGCGATCTGGTTGCGGGAGGCGATCTACGGGGTGTTCCACGCCTTTGCGACTGGGGGACGGCCTTCGCCCGCGGACCTCGAGGTCCTCAACCGGACGCTGGCCGATGGGATGACCCGCCGCCGGCTGCGCGAGTCCGAGATGGGTTACTGTTGGGCGTGGGACGAGGAACCCGAGGGGCTCGACTGGCCCCTGTGGCCGGTGGCGTACTCCGCGGCGGAGCTCACCACCACCGATGACCTCGAGCGGGTGAAGGAGTGCGAGGGCGCGGACTGCGCCTGGCTCATCTACGATGCCAGCCGCAACCGGAGTCGCCGCTGGTGCGACATGCAGGAGTGCGGCAACCGGGTGAAGGCAAGGCGGCATTACGAGAAACGCGTAAGAGGCCGCGGGACCCCGACATCCTGACTACATGACCGAGACCATCGTCCAGCTCGACGGCGTCACCAAGCGCTTCTCGGGCCACACCGCGGTGCGCGGGCTCACCCTGGCGGTGCCGCGCGGCGGCATCTTCGGCCTGCTGGGCCCGAACGGCGCGGGCAAGACCACCACCATCCGGATGATGCTCGACATCATCGAGCCCGACGAGGGCACGGTGACGCGCTTCGGCGGGCGGGTGCCGGCGCGCGACCTCTCGGCCCGGATCGGCTTCCTGCCGGAGGAGCGGGGACTCTACAAGGGCATGCCGGTGCTCGAACACCTGGCCTACTTCGGCGAGCTGAAGGGCCTCGCCCACCGCGAGGCGATGCGCCGCGGCCGGGACTGGCTGGCGCGGCTCGGCGTGGCCGACTGGGCGAAGCGAAAGGTCGAGGACCTCTCCAAGGGCATGCAGCAGAAGGTGCAGTTCGCCGGCGCGCTGCTGCACGACCCGGAGCTGGTGATCCTGGACGAGCCGTTCAGCGGGCTCGACCCGGTGAACAGCCAGATCATGCGCGAGGTGGTGGTGGATCTCGCGCGCCAGGGCCGCACGGTGCTCTTCTCCACCCACATCATGGAACACGCCGAGCAGATGTGCGATCGCATCGCCATCATCGCGCGTGGGGCGCTGGTGGTGAACGGCCGGCTGGCGGATGTGAAATCCGCCTTCGGCCACCGCTTCATCGCGCTCCGCTACACGGCCGGCCAGGCGGCAGCGGCCCGGGTGCTGGCCGACCGGGCGCTGGTGGCGCGGGTGGACGACCACGGCTCGGCCGCGGAAGCCGAGCTGGCCGATGGCGCCGAACCGGCCGCGGTGCTGTCCGCCCTGGTCCAGGCCGGGGTCGGGCTCGCGCGCTTCGAGCTGGTCGAGCCGTCCCTGCAGAGCATCTTCATCGCCAAGGTGGGCGCCGACGCCGCCGTGGCGCCCGCCAGCGGAGACGGCCATGCGTAAGATCCTCGCCGTCATCCGGCGGGAGGTGCTCACCCGGGTGCGCACCCGGATGTTCCTCATCGGCACCCTGCTCGGCCCGCTGATCCTGGCGGGCCTGGTGGTGCTGCCGGTCC
>JBOHSQ010000174.1:0-6394 GCA_050733295.1 Gemmatimonadales bacterium | reverse complement strand
GGCGTCACGTAGCAGAGCATCGCCGTGCCGTACCAGCCGATCATCGCCGCGCCGATGGCGCTGGTGATGTGGTCGTACCCGGGCGCGATGTCGGTCGTGAGCGGACCGAGCGTGTAGAAGGGTGCCTCGCCGCACCACTCGAGCTGCTTCTCCATGTTCTCGCGGATGTGATGCATGGGGATGTGGCCGGGCCCCTCGTTCATCACCTGAACGTCGTAGTCCCACGCGATGCGCGTCAGCTCGCCCTGTGTCTTCAGTTCGGCGAACTGCGGCTCGTCGTTGGCGTCGGCAATCGATCCCGGGCGCAGCCCGTCGCCGAGCGAGAACGAGACGTCGTAGGCACGCATGATCTCGCAGATCTCGCGGAAGCGGGTGTAGAGGAAGCTCTGCTTGTGGTGGGCGAGGCACCACTTGGCCATGATCGAGCCGCCGCGGGAGACGATGCCGGTGACCCGGTTCGCGGTGAGCGGGACGTATTCGAGCAGCACCGCCGCATGCACCGTGAAGTAGTCCACCCCCTGCTCCGCCTGCTCCACCAGCGTGTCGCGGTACACCTCCCAGGTCAGGTCCTCCGCCACGCCACCCACCTTCTCCAGCGCCTGGTAGATCGGCACGGTCCCGATCGGCACCGGGCTGTTCCGGATGATCCACTCGCGGGTGGCGTGGATGTCCTTCCCGGTAGAGAGGTCCATCACCGTGTCGGCGCCCCAGAGAATGGCCCACTGGAGCTTCTCCACCTCCTCCTCGATCGAGGAACGCACGATCGAGTTGCCGATGTTGGCGTTGATCTTCACGTGGAACCCGCGCCCGATGACCATCGGCTCGAGCTCGGGATGGTTGATGTTGGCGGGAATGATCGCGCGGCCGCGCGCCACCTCGCTCCGGACGAATTCCGCGGTCGTGCCCTCGCGGATCGCCACGAACTCCATCTCGGGAGTGACCTGCCCCCGCCGGGCGTACTGCAGCTGCGTGACGGGGCTGCGGGCGCGGTACACCGGGCGCCGGAGTGACGCAGGAATCAGATCGGGTTCGACCACCGGCCGCTGGCCTTCGACCTGCTCGAGTCCCCGCCCGGCCAGCCAGCTTCCCCGCACCGACGGCAGCCCCTCCAGCACGTCGATGCCCTGGGGACCACTCGCGTCGTACACCTGGAGCGGCGGTTCGCCGCCGGAGAGCCGGATCTCGCGCACCGGGACCCGAATTCCGTCGGGCCCCTCGACGTGCACCTTGGAAGAGTTGGGAAACGCCTCGTCGTAGGCGGGCAGGCGGGCGGGAAGGGCGGTGCTGGCCATGGCGGACTCCGCTCGAATGAAGACGCCGCCCCGGGAGGGAGGCGGCGCGCGGAAGTCCTGCGAGTCCGTCGCCGCGCTCCCTACGCCGGTGTGAACCGGATCAGGTTCCGAGGGTACCTCTCAACCGGCGTCCGTGCCGGTGCCCCTGGCGGTCGATCCAAGGTAGTCCGGAACCCACGGCGCCGGCCACCCCCGTCGGGAGAGTGGAGTCTGGCGCGCGGTCCCGGCGCGGCGGAACTTGGGGGCGACGTGCGCCCCGGGCGCCTCCCCTGGCGACCGGCCGTTCCGCCCGCCCGCGCACTGGCTGAGAATCCCGGGAGCGAGCTCCCGTTCCACTCCCATCCGGTACCAGGGAGTTCCCATGCCATGCCTGCGGGTCAGGGCCCCCGCCGCGCTCGCGTGCGCCTTCCTCGCGACGCTCCCGCCCCGATCGCACCTGCACGCCCAGCCTCTGCCGGACGCGGTGGAACTTCCCGCGGCCGCCCGAGCGGCGTACGTGCCGCCGGTGCTGGTGCCCTGGGGCATTCCCAGGGCGCTGCCCCACGCCGCCGGTAACCTGGACCAGGCCCTCCGAGCGCTGTCGGAGATCGCGGACCCCGCGCCCGCACCCGAGGGTTTCGGGCAGATGTTCCTGGAGGGCTGGGGCCTGATTGCCGGCGTCGAGGCCGCCCTGCTCGCTGTCACGCTGCTGATGCCCAGCTCCTTCAGCGGCTGGGAATTCGAGGGCGGCCTCGTCCGCGACGGACTCCAGCACCTGGGCGAGGCGTGGAGCCGGCCGCCGGTGTGGGACACCGACCACTGGTTCCACACCTACGTGGGCCACCCCTACGGGGGCAGCGTCTACTACAACACCGTGCGAGTGAAGGGTGCCACGCCGGTGCAGTCGTTCCTCTTCGCCGGGGCCATGTCGCTCTGGTGGGAGTACGCGCTCGAGGCCATGGCGGAACGGCCCAGCATCCAGGACATCATCATCACGCCGGTGGCGGGCGCCGTCCTGGGTGAGTTCGTGCATCACACCACGGTCCGGATGCGTGCCAACGGCACGTCCGTCTTCGAGAAGGCGTTCATCCTGTTCTTCAATCCCACTCATCTGCTCCAGCAAGGATGGAACCGGCCCTGAATAGAGCCGCTGCCTTGCGCCTGCTCCCGGAGTGGCCGACATTCGCCCGCATCCCGCTTCGCGGAGGCTGCGTGCGACCCCCCTGTTGGCGCCCCATCCGCTCCCTCACCGCCGCCCTGGCCCTGATATCCGCGGCCCCCGGCACGGCCCTCGCGCAGGAGCGCCTGCCGTGTCCCGACTGCAACCCTCCCAAGCGGTTCTGGACCGCCAGCTGGCAGCTGATGGCGGTGCAGCTCATCCCCTGGTCGGTGAACTCCATCCTGCGCGACGCGGAGTGGGCGGACATCTCGCTCGAAACATGGGGAGACAACATCCAGTTTCCCTGGCAGTACGACAACAACAAGTTCCTCAACAACCAGTTCTCCCACCCATACCACGGCAACCTCTACTTCAACGCGGCACGCACCAACGGCTACAACTTCTGGGAGTCGGCGCCGTGGTCCTTCGGCGGCAGCCTGATGTGGGAGCTGTTCGGCGAGGTGTGGGCGCCGTCGCCGAACGACCTGCTCAACACCACGCTCGGCGGGATCACGCTGGGCGAGACCACCTACCGGCTCTCGTCCCTCATCCTCGACAACACCGCGACCGGGTCGGAGCGGACCTTCCGCGAGATCGCTGCCGCGCTGGTCAATCCGGTGCGCGGCTTCAACCGGCTGACCCGCGGCCAGATGAACGATGTGGTGGCCAACCCGCCCGACTGGCGGCCCAACGGGATCTTCGGGAGCATCGAGGCGGGTTACCGCCGGTTCACGACCGACGACCCCGGGGACACGGGGGTGTCCGGCGACGACGCCCTGAACCAGAGCTTCCTCCACTTCCTCCTGATCTACGGCAATGAGACGGAGGATCTGGGCAAGGCGCCGTTCTCCACCTTCTTCGGCTCCGGCATGATCTCCTCCAACAGCGGAGGCGGCCGGACGCTCGCGGAATTGCGGGCGCGCGGCAACCTGGCCGCCCGGCCCGTCTTCAACGAGTCAGACCGGCACCAGCTCGCGGCGTACATGACCTACACCTACTTCAGCAATCCCATCATCGAGTTCGGGGCCCAGGGCTTTTCCGGCGGGCTGGTGACCCGCAATGCGCCGGCGAAGGGCGGTGTGCGCCTGAGTGGAGAGGCCCTTGCTCACTTCATGCCCATCGCGGCGATCCGGTCCGACTATTTCGTGACCGCGGAGGGTCGCGATTACGACTATGGCCTGGGCGCGGGCGCCCAGCTCATGGGGCGGGCGGTCTGGGGTAACAAGCTGGCGGTGACCGGGCGGGCCAATTACACCTGGCTGCCGGTGATAAGCGGCTTTAGCGGCGATCACCACCTGTCCGTACTGAACGCCGAGGCGCGGTACTACTTCACGGGGCACTGGGGCGTGGGTGTCCTGGGAACGCTCTTCTCCCGCGCCAGCAAGTACGACGACCTGGCCGACGTCGACGAGCACGCCACCGAACTGCGCGGCTTCGTGTCCCTCGCGGTCCCGGGGATCAACCAATGAATCGCTTCCGACCCTTCGCCCCGGCGGCGGCCGTCGTCCTGCTGGCGGCGCTGCTGGCCGCGTGCGCCGACTCGATCGTGAGGGAACTCGAGCCCAACAACGACCCCGAGCTGGTGAACGAACCGGACTCGCTCCGCTTCACCGCCGTGGACCTCGAGAACGTGAACGACAAGGTCACCTTCACCTGGACCAACACCGGGACGAAGGCCTCGGTGCTGCATCGCACCTTCATCCATCATGGCTACGGGATCCTGGTAATCGAGGACGGGGCGGGTGTGCAGGTGGACTCGACCATCCTGCAGTACGAGCTGGACGCCGAGACCCGCGTGGGCACTCCGGGCGACTGGACCGTGACCCTGGTGCTCGCCAATGCCCGCGGGCGGGTGGACTTCACCCTCCTCGGCGAGCCGTGACGCGCCGGGAACCTCCGCCCTCCACGCAGCGTTCATGGCGCGGACCGAACGGAGGAGCATGATGCCGGAGCAGGCGACGTTTGCGGGGGGATGCTTCTGGTGCCTCGAGGCCGTCTTCGAGCGGCTCAGGGGCGTGGAGCGGGTGCAGTCGGGCTATTCGGGCGGGCACGTGCCCGCGCCGACGTATCGCGCGGTGTGCACCGGCCTGACCGGTCACGCCGAGGCCGTGCAAGTCACCTTCGACCCGGCCGTGATCAGCTACGAGGAACTGGTCGAGATCTTCTTCGCCTTCCACGACCCGACCACGCTGGACCGGCAGGGCCCCGACACCGGCAGCCAGTACCGCTCGGCCATCTTCACCCACACGGATGCGCAGGCGCGGACGGTGGCGGAAGTGACGGCCCGGCTCGAGGCCGATGCGGTGTTCGAGCGGCCCATCATCACCGAAGTACGCCCGCTCGATCGGTTCTGGCCGGCGGAGATCTCGCACCAGGAGTATTACAGCCGGAATCCCGCCGCGCCCTACTGCCAGGCCTGGATCGCACCCAAGGTGGCGAAGCTGCGGGCGCACTACGCCGAGCGGCTCAAGCCCGCCACCGTCGGCTGACGTGGCCGACGGCCCCGGACCCCAGCTGCTCGCCCTCTGGCGCCGGCTCTCGCCGCTCCCCGGCGGGCAGCGGCTCTTCAGTCTCGCACTGGGCCGGCGCGTCCCGTACTCGGGGTCGATCGGGGCGGTCGTCACGCTGCTCGAGCCCGGACACAGCCGGGTGGAGCTGGCCGACCGACGGGCCGTGCGGAACCACCTGCAGTCCATTCACGCCATCGCCCTCGCCAACCTGGGCGAGCTGGCCACCGGCCTCGCGATCCTGGTTGGTCTGCCGGCCACGATCCGTGGCATCCTGGTCGGGATCGAGATCGAGTACCTCAGGAAGGCACGCGGCCGGCTCGTGGCCGAATGCCGGGTGGCGGTGCCCGAGATCGTGGCGGAGCGCACGCCGTTCCCGGTTGCCGCCGACATCCGCGACGAGTCGGGAGAGTCGGTGGCCCGGGTGCGCGCCAACTGGCTGCTGGGGCCGGTGGCGGGTGGGCAGAGGGCTGGCGAGTAGGTGGCGGCGCCGGCCCTGACGCGCGACGCCGGCATCCGGGTGCCCCTCATCGGCGGGGCGATGTACCCCTGCTCCAATCCCGAACTGGTTGCGGCCGTCTCCGACGCCGGGGCGATCGGCATCGTGCAGCCGGTATCGCTCACTTTCGTCTTCGGCCACGACTATCGCGAAGGCCTGCGGCTGATCCGGCGGCTCACCCCCCGGCCCATCGGGCTCAACGCCCTGATCGAGTCCTCCTCGCGCGCCTACCACGAGCGGATGGTGCGCTGGGTGAACATCGCGCTGGAGGAGGGCGTCCGCTTCTTCGTCACGTCACTGGGCAACCCGCGCTGGGTGGCGGACCTTGCGCATGCCGTCGGGGGAAAGGTCTACCACGACGTCACCGAGCGGAAATGGGCCTTGAAGGGTCTCCAGGCAGGCGTGGACGGGTTCATCGGCGTCAACGACCGGGCCGGCGGGCATGCGGGGCCGAGGAGCGCGGAGGCCCTGCTCGAGGAGGTGGGCGACCTGGGGCGCCCCGTGGTGTGCGCGGGCGGCATCGGCACCGCCGACGAGTTCGTCCGCGCCCTGCGAATGGGCTATGCGGGGGTGCAGCTCGGCACCCGGTTCATCGCCACGCCGGAATGCCGCGCGAGCGCGCCGTACAAGCAGGCGATCCTCGCGGCGAACGAATCCGACATCGTCCTCACGGAGCGCATCACCGGCGTGCCGGTCGCGGTCATCAACACGCCGTACATCCGGCGCATCGGCACGAAGGCCGGGCCAGTGGCGCGCTGGCTCCTGCGCCAGCCGCGCACCAAGAAATGGATGCGGACCCTCTACGCGCTCCGGTCCGTATGGCAGCTCAAGCGCTCGTCGCTGGACGAGACGGGGGAGCGGGACTACTGGCAAGCGGGGAAGAGCGTGGCCGGGATCCACCGGATGGAACCGGTGGCGGAAATCGTGGCGAAGTTCGAGCGGGCGCTCGAGTCTGAGC
>JBOHSQ010000173.1:0-9587 GCA_050733295.1 Gemmatimonadales bacterium | reverse complement strand
GTGCTCATGGCCCTGGTGTTCACGACCTTCTTCATCATGGGGCTGGGGTATGCGATCGCCCGGCAGGAGATCGGGGTGATCAAGTGGCCCCGGTTCAGCTGGGCGATGTTCGTGCTCGCGGTGGCCGGGACCGTGATGGCGCTGGCGACGGTGTTCGCCTTCAAGTCCAGCGTGCTTTACACCTTCTACCCGCCGCTGCAGGCGCACCCCCTGTTCTACATCGGCCTCACGCTGCTCGTGGTGGGGTCGTGGGGATGGTGCGCGAACATGATCGCCACCTGGCGCGAGGCGCGCGCGCGCCGGCCCGACCGACCGGTGAGCCTGGCGATGCACGCCACCACCGCCAACGCGCTGCTCTGGCTCCTCGCCACGCTGGGTGTGGCCGCCGAGATGCTGCTCCAGCTGATCCCGTGGTCGCTGGGGCTGGTGGAGACGGTGGACCCGATGCTCGCGCGGACCCTCTTCTGGTTCTTCGGGCATCCGCTGGTCTACTTCTGGGTCCTGCCGGCCTACACGATCTGGTATACGGTGCTGCCGCGCGAGGCGGGCGGCCGGCTCTTCTCCGAGCCGCTGGGCCGGATGGTGTTCACCCTGTTCCTGATCCTCTCGACGCCGGTCGGATTCCACCACCAGTTCCAGGACCCCGGCATCCCGGCGGGATGGAAGCTCTTCCATACCTTCAACACGATGGCGGTGTCGTTCCCGAGCCTGCTCACGGCCTTCACCATCGTGGCGTCACTCGAGGTGGCGGGCCGGCTGCGCGGCGGGAAGGGACTCTTCGGCTGGATCCGGACGCTGCCGTGGGGCAACCCGGTCGTGTCGAGCGTGCTGCTGGCCTGCCTGCTCTTCCTGCTCGGCGGATTCGGCGGGGCGATCAACGCCGCCTACGCGCTCAACTCGGTGGTACACAACACCGCCTGGATCGCGGCGCATTTCCACCTGACCGTGGGCAGCGCGGTGGCGCTGACCTTCATGGGCGCCGCCTACTGGTTCGTGCCCAAGGTGAGCGGACGCGAGCTGGAGCTCGGGCTGCTCGCCAAGGTGCAGCCCTACCTCTGGTTCCTCGGGATGGCGCTCTTCTCCTTCACCGGCCACATCGCCGGCCTGCTCGGCCTGCCGCGGCGGGTGTTCACCACCGACATGGGCGGAGCCGACCAGGCGCAGGCGTGGGATTCGCTGACGAACATCTCGGCCATCGGCGGGATGGTCCTGTTCGCCAGCGCCGGCTTCTTCATGCTGGTGATGCTGGGCACGCTGCTCGCCGGCAAGCGGCAGGCACCGGCGCCGCTCGAGTGGGCGGAGCCGCTGGGCACGCCGCCGGACGGCTTCCGTCCCGGACTCTGGGACCGGCTCGGACTCTGGTTCGGCGTAGCGGTGGTGCTCGTGATCATCGCGTACGCGATACCGCTCTGGGATCTGCTGCATCTCACCCGGTACGGGAGCCCGGGGTTCAAGCCGTTCTGAAGCGGGACGGGCAGGACGGGCGAGACGGGCAAAACGGACGACGGGCAGGAGGGGCGAGATGCCGCCCGTCCTGCCCGTCCATTTCTGTCTCTACCCGTCTTGCATGGCTAGGGAGGGAATCGAACCCCCGACACGCGGATTTTCAGTCCGCTGCTCTACCAACTGAGCTACCTAGCCGCAGGGGCAGGAAAATAGCGGCGGGCCCGGCGGAACGGGAGCGAGGCACGTTGCGGGCCCCCAAGCCGGCGTGTACACTCCCGCCCCATGGCGCAGCCCGGCTTTCCCAACCTCACCGTCCTCGACCACCCCCTCATCCAGCACAAGCTCACGATCCTCCGCGACCGGCGGACGCCCACGCGCGACTTCACCGGTCTCGTGGGTGAGATTGCGATGCTGATGGCCTACGAGGTGACCAAGGACCTGCCCCTCGAGCCGGTCGAGGTGGAGACGCCGCTCGAGCGGATGATCGGACAGCAGGTGGCGGGGAAAAAGCTGGTGCTGGTGCCGGTGCTTCGCGCCGGCCTCGGGATGGTGGACAGCATCCGCCAGCTCATCCCGTCCGCGCGCGTGGGGCACGTCGGCCTGTACCGGGACGAGGCGACCCTCCAGCCGGTGCGTTACTACTTCAAGGTTCCCCGTGACGGCGAGGCGCGCGACTTCCTGGTCCTCGACCCGATGCTCGCCACCGGCGGCTCGGCGTCTGCGGCGGTTGCGGCGCTCAAGGACGCCGGCGCGCAGCGGGTGCGCCTGCTCTGCGTCGTGGCCGCGCCGGAAGGAACGGCTCGGATGCTGGCCGATCATCCCGCGGTGCCGGTGTATGCCGCAGCGCTCGACCGCGAGCTCAACCAGCGCGGGTACATCCTTCCCGGGCTGGGCGACGCAGGGGACAGGCTGTTTGGAACGAGGTGACGCGGGTGGTCGGCGGGCTTCGGATACGACGGCTCGGATCGCGGCCTCGGTGAGCGGGACCCCACCCACCGACCCCTCCGGGTGGGCGGGGGGTTGCCCGCTCACCGCTCACGCTGTCCCGGTTGATCTCCTCCACTGCGGAGCTGCATGCCGCCTACCATCCGGCTGACGTTCCACGGCGCCGCCGGCGGCCAGGTGACCGGCTCGATGCACCTGGTGGAGGCGGCGGGCGCCCGCGTCCTGCTCGACGCCGGCCTCTTCCAGGGGCGCCGCAGCGAAGCCCACCAGCGGAACGTCGACCTGCCGCTCGATCCTCGGCGCCTCGACTCCGTGGTGATCTCGCATGCCCACATCGACCACACCGGCCGGCTGCCGCTGCTCGTGTCCCGCGGCTTCCACGGCCCGATGTACGCCACACCGGCCACGCGCGACCTTCTCGCCCCGCTCTTGCTCGACGCCGCCCACATCCAGGAAAAGGACCACGAGACCCTGGTCCGCCGCGAGCGCGCCTCGCGCGACAGCGAGCCGCTCTATACCCGGCGCGATGCCATCCGGGTGCACGAGCTGACGCATGGGATTCCCTATCGCCGCCCCTACCATCTCCGGAAGTACATGACCTTCGAGTTCCTCGACGCCGGCCACATCCTCGGCTCCTCGTCGGTGGACCTCCGGGTGATGGAAGGCGCGGGGCACCGTCTGCTTTTCTCCGGGGACATCGGCCGGAGCGGACTCCCCATCATCCGCGACCCCGAGGTGCCGGGGGGCAAGGTGGATTCGCTGATCATCGAGTCCACCTACGCCAACCGCGACCACGGGACGCCGCAGGACGCCAAGGCCAGGCTCGCGGAGGTGATCGGCCGGGTGGCGGGCCGCGGGGGCAAGGTGCTGATCCCGGCGTTCGCGCTGGGCCGGGTCCAGGAGCTGGTCTACGACCTCCACGCCTTGTGGCGGGAAAAGCGGCTGCCGGAGGTGCCGGTCTTCATCGACAGCCCGCTGGCGGTGGACCTGACCGAGGTGTTCCGGCTCCACCCGGACATCTTCGACATGGGCGAGGCGATGGCCCGGAGTTCATCCCGGCTCTTCGACTTCCCGCTGGTGAAGTACGTGCGTGAGGCGGTCGACTCGAAACGGCTCAACACCCTGTCCGGCCCGGCGGTGATCATCGCGGCCAGCGGGATGATGGAGTCCGGCCGCATCCTCCATCACCTGGCCAACCACGCCGGCGACCACCGCAACTGCATTCTGGTGGTCGGTTTCCAGGCCGAGCACACGCTGGGCCGGCGGGTGGTCGAAGGGGCCACGCGACTCAAGATCTTCGGCGAGGAGGTCGAGCGCCGGGCCGAGGTCGAGGTGATCAACGGGTACTCGGCCCACGCCGACCGGACCGAGCTCCGTGCCTGGGTGCGGGCGCTGGGCGGCCCGGTGCTGCGCGCCTTCGTGGTGCACGGCGAGGACCCGCAGCGCCAGGCCATGGCCGCCATCCTCAAGGAGGAGGGCGTGCGCGAGGTCTACCTGCCGGCCCAGGGGGAGTCGTTCGAGGCATGAAGGACACCAAGGTGACGCGGGCCATGACGTGGACCCTCTGGATCCTCCTGATCCTGTACGCCGCATTGTTCAGCATGGTCTACATCGCCAGCCGACTCGACACCCGGCGTGACGCCGACGTCATCGCGGTGCTCGGCGCCGCCCAGTACAACGGCCGTCCGTCGCCGGTGTTCAGGGCCCGGCTCGACCACGCCGCGATCCTCTACGACAGCGGCTACAGCCACCGGGTAGCCGTCACCGGCGGCACCGCCGAGGGCGACCGGGAGAGCGAGGCGCTGGTGGGGCGCCGCTACCTGGAATCGAAGGGGGTGCCCGATTCGGCCGCCTTCGCCGTGCCCGAGGGGCGCGACACCGAGGCCTCCATGACCGCCCTGGCGAACTGGATGCGCGAGCGCGAGTACGACACCGCGGTGCTGGTGAGCGACCCCTTCCACCTGCTGCGGCTCCGCCTCGAGGCCCGGCGCCACCACCTCACGGTTTACACCTCGCCTACGCGGACCAGCCCCATCTCCTACGACTGGCGGTCCGAGATGTCCTACTTCGCCTCCGAGGCGGTGAAGATTCCAGTGGCCTGGTTCCGTAGTTGGTAGGAGCCACGGCCAGCCCGCGACACAGGCTATCTTTTGCCCCGACGCTCCAACCGAGGTCCCCGATGCACCCCCGCATGATCCCGGCACTCGCCGCGGCCCTGGCCGCGCCCGCCGCGCCGGCCGCACTCCCCGCCCAGGCAACGGCTCCGGCGGCCCCGATCCGGGTCGCTTACGTCCTCGACAGCCTTCCCAACGGACTCCGCTTCATCGTGCACGAGGACGCCTCGGCGCCGATGGTAGCGGTGAACGTCTGGTACTACGTCGGCTCCGGCGACGAAATGCCGGGACGCACCGGGTTCGCCCACCTGTTCGAGCACCTGATGTTCATGGGCTCCGAGCATGCGCCCTACCCGGCCTTCGACCGGCTGCTCGAGGGAGCGGGCGCCAACAACAACGGCTCGACCAACGAGGACCGCACCAACTACTACGAGGTGGGACCGGCCAACGCGCTCCCCCTCATGCTCTGGCTCGAGGCCGACCGGATGGGCTGGATGCTTCCGACGATGGACTCGGCCAAGGTGGACCTGCAGCGCGACGTGGTGAAGAACGAGCGGCGGCAAAGCTACGAGAACCAGCCCTACGGCATGGTGTGGGACCACATCCCGCGCATGCTGTATCCGTCGGGCCACCCGTACTCCTGGCCGGTCATCGGTTCGATGACCGACCTCTCGGCGGCGTCGCTCGAGGACGTGAAGGACTTCTTCCGCCGCTATTACGCCCCCAACAACGCCGTCGTGGTGGTGGCCGGCGCGGTGAAGGCCGACTCGGTGCGAGCGCTGGTGCAGCAGTACTTCGGGAACATCCCCCGCGGCCCGGGCATCACGCGGGCCACGCCGGTGCCCCACAAGCTGGCGCGCGACACCAGCCTGGTGCTGGAGGACCGGGTGCAGCTCGCGCGCGTCTACTACGGCTTTCCGGCGGTGCGCGCGACGGCGCCCGACGACCCGGTGTTCGGCATCATCGGCTACCTGCTCACGGGCGCCAAGAACTCTCGGCTGACCCAGCCCCTGGTGTACGACCGCCAGATCGCGAGCGCGGTCGTGGCGTATCCCGACCTGAACCGGCTCGACGGCGAGTTCATGATCATCGCCACCGCTCGGCCGGGTCAGGCGCTGCCGGAACTGCAGAAGGTCATCGACGCCGAGCTGTCGCGCCTCGCCACCGAGGGCCCGACGGCCAGGGAGCTGGACCAGGCCCGCAACTCCATCGAGGCCGACTTCCTCAACAGCCTGGAGACGGTGATGGAGAAGGCGAACCTGATGAACGGCTACTACTTCGAGCGCGGCACGCCCGATGGATTCCAGGCGGACCTCGACGCCCTGCGGGAGGTCTCGGCCGACGACGTCCAGCGCGTGGTGCGGAACTACCTGCTCGGCGCGCGCGTGATCGTGTCGGTGGTGCCGCAGGGCCAGCCGGAGATGGCGGCGGCGGCGAGGGCAGTGCCATGATGAACGCCAATCCGATCGCCGGTGCCTTCGCCCTCGCGGCGTTGCTGTCCGCCTGCCCGCCTGCCCTCCTGTCCGCCTGGGCCCAGGCCCCACGCCCCGCGGTGACCGTGCCGCCGCTCCCGGGTGACGCGCCCCAGCTGGTGATGCCGGTGGTCGAGCGCGGGTCGCTGGGAAACGGATTGCAGGTGCAGGTGGTGGAAATGCACGAGGTGCCGCTGGTGCAGGCGACGCTCTTCATCGACGGCGGTGCCCGGCTCGATGGCGGCATCTCCGGGCTCGCCACCTTCACCGCCAACATGCTCGACGAGGGCGCGGGCGACCGCGATGCCTTCCAGCTCGCGGCCGAGCTCGAGTTTCTCGGCGCCTCGCTCAGCACCAGCGCCGACTGGAACTTCACCCGCCTGAGCCTGCGCGCGCCCAAGCGCACGTTCCCGCAGGCCATGCAGCTCCTCGGCGACGTGCTGCTGCGCCCCCGATTCACCGCGCTCGACCTCCAGCGGCAGCGCGACCTGCGCCAGGCCGCCATCGTCGCGCGGCGCGACCGGCCGCAGGCGGTATCGCAGCTGGTGTTCGCGAGCGCCGTGTTCCCCGCGGGCCATCCCTACCACCGGCCAATCGACGGGGATTCCGCCGGGACCGCGAAGCTCGACTCGGCGGGCGTCCGCGCGTTCTGGGAGCGGAGTGCCCTCCCCAGCCGGGGCACGCTGGTCGTGACCGGTGATGTCACCCTCACCGAGGCGCGCCGCTGGGCCAACGACGCCCTGGGGACCTGGCGCAACCCGTCGGTCACGCCGGCGCCGCTGATGGAAACCGGGCCGCAGCCCGCGCGCCCGGCCACCCGCGTGGTCCTCGTGGACAAGCCCGGTGCGCCGCAGTCGGTCATGATCGTCGGCGGCCCCGGGTTCGACCGGCGCTCGCCCGACTATCCCGCCATCACCCTGATGAATGCGATCCTGGGCGGGTCGTTCTCGGCACGGCTCAACGACATCCTGCGGGAGCAGAAGGGCTATTCCTACGGCGCGTACTCGGACTACGACTGGCAGCCGATTCCGTCGGCGTTCGTCGCCGGCTCGCAGGTTCGCACCGACGTCACCGACAGCTCGCTGGCAGTCATCTTCCAGGAGTTCCAGCGGATCCGCGAGGAGGCCGTGTCCCAGGCAGAGCTGGATCGGGCCAGGCAGTACCTCGTGCTGGGTTCGCTCACCGAGTTCGAGACCACCGCCCAGGTGTCCGGCGTCCTCAGCTCGCTCATGCCCTGGCGACTGCCGCTGCAGACCGTACCCGATGACCTGGCCGCCATCCAGCGCCTGGGCGCGGTTGAGGTCCAGCAGGCGGCGGTGAAGTACCTCGACACCGCGCACGTGACCGTCGTCGTGGTGGGCGACGTGAAGACCATCCGGCCCGGCATCGAGGCGCTGAATCTCGGCCCCATCCAGCTCCGCGACGTGGATGGCGGCGTCCTGCCCCCGTCGCCCTGATGGCGCTGCTCCGGTCGGAGTCCGTCTACCAGGGTCGGATCTTCGACCTGAACCTCGACACCGTCCGCTTCCCTGACGGGTCGACCGGGGTGCTGGAGATGGTCCGGCACCCCGGGGCCTCGGCCGTCGTTCCGTTCCTCGACGATCCCGGCGACGCCGACCCGCGCATCCTCCTCATCCGCCAGTTCAGGCACGCGGCGGACGGCGAGCTGTGGGAGGTGCCGGCGGGCAGGCTGGACCCGGGCGAGGCGCCCGAAGCCTGCGCCACCCGTGAGCTCGAGGAGGAGACCGGGTACACCGCCACCGCGCTGGTGCCGCTGCTGCCGCTCTGGACCACGCCCGGGTTCACCGACGAGAAGATTCATCTCTTCGCCGCGACCGGCCTCCGCCGCGGCGAACATCGGCGCGAAGCCGACGAGTTCCTCGAGGTGCACGAGCTGCGGTGGAGCGCGCTCGGCAGAATGCTCGAGGGCGGCGAGATCCGCGATGCGAAGACCCTCGCCGCCCTCTTCCTGGCCGGCATCCGGTTCGGCCGCGGCTCGCCTACAGCCGGATCCTTGCGCCAATCCCCGCCGTGAGGTCGAGCGCCTCCCCCAGCCCATCGTCGAGCGGCAGCCGGATCATCAGGTATGGCTCCACGCTCGCCCCGAGGTAGGCAGCCTCGAAGCCCAGCTGGTGGAAGGTCCGTTCGCCGAGGTCGGCTTCCTCGGCGGTGACGACCAGCCGTCCGTTCAGGCTCGCAGTGAGGCGCATCGGCGCCTTCTCCAGCCCCGCGAGCAGCCCGTAGGCACCCACCAGCTCCACATCCCCGCCTTCGGTGGGGACCCACGCCGCCAACCCGCCACGCACGCCCCAGAGGAATCCACCCGGCTCGAGCCGGCGGTATTGCACGTCCGCTCGCGGCGTGAGGAGGTTCGGGATGTAGGCCTCGGCGCGGTCGAAGTCGCCGATCAACCCCAGGGCGGCGGGCTCGAGAGCGTCCTCGGAAGCGAGCGGCAGGTAAACTCCCAGCTGGGCCGTGAACGACCCACCGACCACCCCGCTTTCGACGCCGACGTACGGGTTGCCGAAGGCAGTGGTGTGGTCGCTCTCGAATTCCTCGAACGAGGCGCGGGTGAAGGGCAGGACCACGACAAATCGGGTCGTGGCGCCGATCGGCACCGTGATGCCCGCACGAAGCATCCCGGACAGGGTGCTCAGGTCCGCGCCGCTGACCGAGGGACGCTGCCATTCGAACAGCAGGGTCGTACGCCTGGAGGGAACTGGCCAGAGTTCCTGGGCCAGAGCGGGTCCCGATGCGGGGAAGATCGTCAGGACTGCGGCGGGGACCAGTACGAAGGCACGGCGCATTTGCCTCTCCGGTATCGGTGCGGTTGCGGCTCTTTCACCTCCACGGTCGAATCGGGGAATCAAGCAGGCATCAAGCCCCGGGATCCAGCCCTGCGCGCTCGCGGATCCGACGCCGCTGTCCCGGCGTGAGCATGTCGCGCTCGATCACGGTCCGGAGCAGGCGCGCGCGGAAGCCATACCCGCGCGGCTCGGCCACCACCCAGCCACGCCATTCGAGTTCGTCGAGCGAGGCACTCACGACTTCCGGCGGATGGAGGGTGGCTACGCCGAGCTCGCGCTCGGTCGTCCGGTCACCCAGCACCGAGGCCGCGGCCAGGAGCTCCTGCGCCGCGGTTGAAAGCCGCCGGTAGCTCACCCGGATGGCCGCGATGATCGCATCAGGGAGGTCCCCGGGTGTGGTCTGGGTCAGGGTGTGGAGCGGCTTGGGCCAGTGCTCCTTCAAGCCCGCGAGGTCGAGGCCAGCCTGGACCGCGTTGAGCAGCTCGACGGTGAGGAGCGGAACGCCCGCGGAATCGGCCTGCACCCGCCGCGCGAGGCGCTCGCGCTGGTCCTGGCTCCAGTCGGGGAACGTGTGCTCGACCAGCTTGCAGACCGACGCGTGCTCGAGTCGCTCGAGCCCGAGGCAGAGGCCGGGCACCTCCCGGCCAAGACGGCTCCTCAACGCGTCGAGGGACTCGCGTCGCGGGAAGGAGAGCGCGCCCAGGGCGAGCGCCACCGGCACCCCGGTGAGGTCGCGCAACATCGCCGGGAGGGCCAGCAGCGTTTCCTCGTCGGACTGGTGCGCATCGTCGAGGGCGAGGAGC
>JBOHSQ010000172.1:0-2525 GCA_050733295.1 Gemmatimonadales bacterium | reverse complement strand
CGAGAAACCCGCGGGCGTCGAGGAACTCGCGGCAATGCCGGATGACCGCCGCCCGGAGCCGGAAGACATCCCGGACCTCGGGGTGCACGGCGAGGTCGGCGTAGCGCTGCCGGTACCGGATCTCCGGGTCGGTGAGACCGCTGAAGGCCTGCCGCGTGCCGTCGGCCTGCACCACCACCTTCCCGCGAGGCAGCGGGCGGAGCGACTTGCTGAGGAGCATCAGGCCGGGTGTCTGGCCATCGCCGGCCACGGGGACGGCGCGCACCGTGACTTCGCCGGTACGGGTGCGGAACAGCCGGCCGACCACGCCGACATGGTCGTCGAGGTCGAGCAGGTCCACGAGCGACCACAGCCCGCTCGGCTCCAGGTCCTGGCGCCGGAGGTACACCTGGATCCGGCCCGACACGTCCTCCACGTGGGCGAATACGGTCTTCCCCGCCGTGCGGATGCCCGCCAGCCGCCCGGCCACCCGGATCTCCGGACCCTCCTCCCCCATCGCGTCTTCCCAGAGCGCCAGTGCCTCCGCGGCGGTGTGGCTGCGGGCGTAGCGATACGCATAGGGACTGACGCCCAGCGCCTCGAGGCGGTCGCGCTTCTCCCGCCGCGCCTCCTCGACGTGGCTCCGTTCCAGTTCGGCCGTCACGCCGCCCGCCCGCCGAACCGCTTGAGGAACGCGTGGATGAACTGGTCGAGGTCGCCATCCATCACTCGCTGGACGTCGCCGACCTTGAGCTCGGTGCGATGGTCGTTGACCATCGTGTAGGGCTGGAACACGTAGCTCCGGATCTGGTTGCCCCAGGAGTTGTCGGCCTTGGTGGCCTCGAGGGCGTCGCGGGCCGCCTGCTGTTCCTCGAGCTTGCGCCGGTAGAGGGCGGCCCGGAGCATCTTCATCGCCACGTCGCGGTTCTTGAACTGGCTGCGCTCCTGCTGGCAGCTCACCACGATGCCCGAGGGCAGGTGGCGAAGCCGCACCGCCGACGACGTCTTGTTGACGTGCTGGCCGCCCGCCCCGGAGGCGCGGAAGACCTCCATCTCGATGTCCTCCTCGCGGAGGTCGATCTCGATCGTGTCATCCACCGAGGGGTAGACGAACACCGAGGCGAACGAGGTGTGCCGCCGCGCCTGGCTGTCGAAGGGTGAGATGCGCACCAGCCGGTGCACGCCGGTCTCGGCCTTGAGGTAGCCGTAGGCGTACTCGCCCTTGATCTCGAGGGTCGCCGACTTGATCCCGGCCTCCTCGCCCTCCTGCCGGTCCAGCAGCCGCACATCGAATCCGCCCCGCTCCGACCAGCGGGTGTACATGCGGAGCAGCATCTCGGCCCAGTCCTGGGACTCGGTGCCGCCCGCCCCGGGATGGATGGTGAGGATGGCGTCGCGCAGGTCGTCGGGATCGCTCAGGATGGAGCGCAGCTCGAACCCCTCGAACTCGTGGCCCAGATCGGCGACTTCCCTGGTCAGCTCAGCCGCCATGGCCTCGTCGGGCCCGGAGTCGAGCAGCTCGGCCAGTCCGTGCGCGTCGGTGAGGCGTCGATCGAGGTCCTCGAACGGCTGCACGACCCCGCGAAGACCCTTCAGCTCCTGCACCGCGGTGCGGGCACGCTCCTGGTTGCCCCAGAACCCCGGCTCGGCCTGGAGCGCCTCGAGCGCCGACACCCGCTCCCGCTTGCCGGCCACGTCAAAGGAACCCCCGCAGCTCATCGAGGCGGTGGCGGAGTACTTCGAGGCGGTCACTCAGTTCGGACATCGGTTCTCCCGGTTCAATGCGCGAACCGCCCGACCGCCTGGGCGGACGAGCGGCTCGCGATGCAACGAAATATACCGGGGCGGGCGACGCTCCGGGAGCGCGACACCTAGAATACCGCCTGTCCTTCGGCGAGGATCTCGTTCAGCGCCTCGGTGAAGTACGGCGTCGACTCGGCGAGCTCCTTGCCGACCTGCACCGTGTACTCCTCCCAGCTCTTCTTGATCTCCTCGGCGAACGCTTCCTTGAGCCGCCCGCCACGCAGTGCCTCGCGGCGTCGCTCCGCGTTGTACACCGCGATATCGGAGACCAGGGCCCGCGCGAGTCGGCGCGCCTTCTGCCTCGGGTCCTGGGAGAGGAACGGATTCACCACGCCGGGACGTGGCGCCGAGGGAGCGGATGCTGCAGGCGATGCCGCGGAGGCCGGGGTCAGGGTGGCGGTGCCGACCCCCGGATGTGCGGGAGTTGCTGCAGCGGATCCGCCTGCAACTCCGGCTGGCGCGGAAGCCGGCATCCCGGCAGGCCGTCCAGTGGCAGGAGGCGCTGCCGGCCGGGAGACAGCGGGCCTGGGAAACGTCGCAGGCGGTGCCGAGGGCACCACGAGCGGAGGCGAAACCGGGGCGGCTGGCGCTGCGGCCGGAGCGGGAGCCGGCGGCGGCGCGAAGCCGCCGGCGGACCCGACTCCCGGACCAGTCGGCGTCGAGGACGGCGTTCGCACCGGGGCGGCCCGCAACGGGGCTGCCACCGCGGCGGCCGCCGGGCCGGGAGTGGCGGTGGGTGTGGC
>JBOHSQ010000171.1:0-4672 GCA_050733295.1 Gemmatimonadales bacterium | reverse complement strand
CCGCATGGCGGTGATCTCGTCCCGCTGGGAGACGATGACCCGGGCGGAGAGGGTCTTGACCTGATCGCTCGAGGCACGCTCGGGCGTCAGGTTCGACATCACGATCGCCTGGGCGTGGTGGCCGATCATGCCCGCCATGAAGGCGGAGTCGGCGCTGGCGTAGGGCCGAGTCTGGCCGGTGGCCGGCGATGGATCGAGGGCCAGGAATGCCGGGGGGAGGGCGAGGAGCAGCAGGGCGAGCACCCTTCGTGGAGCAGGCGGGTTAGCGGTCCGTTCCGTTGCCGATCGCATGGCGCTTAACCTGCTTCCGGCAACGGGCCGGGACAAGGCGGGCGGGTCGCTTACTCCCGGCGCGGATGCGGCTCCCAGAGCACGTTCACGATCACCCAGCGCCCGTTCCACTCGGCCAGGTGGAGGTAGTCGACCCAGCCGGAGGCGTGGATCTTCGCGGTCGCCGCATTCTGGTAGATGTCGAAGATGGTGATGTCCTTCCGGCGCTCCGCCTCCGGTGTGTCCCGCCCCCCACCGTTCCGCGTGCCCTGGACCAGCGACATCGCGCGCATCTGGCCGAGCTGGCTCCGGCCCTGCGGGTTGGTGTGCACGATTCGCTTGGCCAGCTCGGGATGCAGCGCCCGCTCCATCCGCTCACCGTTGCCCTCGTAGTAGCCCTCGATGTAGTCGAGGGCGGCGTGCCGGATGCCGGCGGAGTCGGCCGCGGTCTGCGCCGGGGCGGGCTCAGCGGCCGCCAGCAAGCTGAGCACCAGGGTGGCAAATGCAGCGCGTCGCATCATTCCGGCCTCCGCTCCTGCACCGCGGGCAGGATCCAATTGGTGATGAGCTCGCCCCCGATGAAGCGCCAACCCTGGCCGGCGTAGCTGCCGCCATTGGTGCCACGAAGTGCCGAAGAGCCAGAGGTTGCGGGAACCGAAGCGGGGCATCGCCCCTAAGCTAGGGCGGGTGGGCCGACCTGCCACTCGGATGGCCTGACCTGGCCGGATCGGGGAACGGCTTGGACGGTCCGTCCCTCAGCGGATTCCCGACGTCACCGGGGCATCACGGCGACACGCCCAGCTGGTTCAGCATCCGGGTCGCGTTCTCGTCGCCGGGGTGCAGCTCGAGCACCTTGCGGTAGTACTGGATCGCCAGGTCGTTCCGCCCGGCGTTCATCCAGGCTTCGGCCAGGCTGTCCCAGGTGTTGTATTCGCGCGGGAACGCTTCCGTGTTGAGCGTGAAGACCTCGATCGCCTCGGGCACCCGACCCTCGCCCATCACGCGGTAGCCCCAGGCATTGATGACCTGCTCCACCGGCTTGGCGATCGCCGCCTTCTCGGGGCTCGCGGCGTAGGTCTCGAGCGCGGCCTTCGCGCCTCTCTGCTCCAGCGCCTGCACGAATGCCGCGAGCTCCGCCTGGACCGGCGCGTAAGAGGCCGCCAGGCTGTCGAGCATCGCTTTGGCTGCGCTCTGCGGAATCCATTGCCCCGCGCGCATCACGCCGGTGATGCGGCGGACATGGCCGATGTCGGCCAGCGGGTCGGCGTCGAGGAGGACCAGGTCGGCGACCTTGCCCGGCTCCACGCTGCCCACGGAATCGGCGATTCTCAGCTCCCGGGCCGGGACGCTGGTGGCCGACCGCAGCGCATCGAGGGGCGACAGGCCGCAGTGCACCAGGAGCTCGAGCTCGGTGTGCAGGCCGAACCCGGGCTGGGCGCCCAGCCCTTCCGAATCGGTCCCCGTCATGAGCGGCACGCCGGCACGATGGAACGCGGCGGTCATCGCGTACTCCAGCTCGACGGCCCTGCCGAGGTAGCTGCTGACCAGGTCGCGGGTCCCTCTCCAGGCAGTCCGGTACCGGTTGAGCAGTGGTGACCAGTTGAGTCGCTGGCCTGGCGCGGCATAGGCCAGCTCCGTGCCCCCGAGCAGCGCGTGAATGCTGTCGGTGGTCATCCACTGGATGTTGCGGAAGTACACGAGGTTGGGTGTCACGGCCAGGCCGCTCGCCTTGACCGCGCGCGCGAGGGCGTCGATCTCGCCCCGGAGCTCCGCTGCGAAGTCCGGCACCGGGGTCCGCGCCAGCGAGTCGCGCACCTCCGTGGTGGCGCGGCCGAACTGCACGTCGATGTACGGCTGGAGCAGCCGCGCGAAGGGCCGGTGGGTGTACACGATCTCTTCCATGTGGTCGATCGAGTTCTGGTCCTCGTCGAGCACCACCTGGAAGGGGAGGTTGCGGGGTGCGTGCCCCACGACCCGCAGGCCCAGGGCGTGTGCCACGGTGATGAGCCGGCGATAGGTCTCGAGCGTCATGTCGCCGCTGCCGTCGCTGCCGTACATCTTGATCGCGTCGTAGCCGGCGGCCTTCTGCTCGCGCACAAGCTTCTCGGCGTCGTCCGGGCCTGGCACCCCGACCCGCGCGGTGGTGGGACCGGTCGTGAGGATGCGCGGGCCGAGCAGGGTGCCCTGGGCCGTCTGCTGCCGCCGCTCCAGGTGCCAGGGCTGGCCGTTCATGTTCTGCACCGTCGTCACGCCGTTCACGACGAAGAGGAGGAGCGGATCCTCCTGCTTGAGGTGCACGTGCGTGTCGATGAGTCCGGGAATCAGGTACTTCCCCGTCCCCTCGATCACGGTGGCGCCGGCCACCTGCGCCGCATTGGCCGGCAGGAGCTGGGCGATGGTGCGGCCGCGCACCACGACGTCCCAGGTTCGCGTCGGCGCACCCGTCGTCGCGATCACGGACACGTTCCGGATCACGTACACCGGTTCACGGGGCTGGGCCTGGGTGGCGTTGGCTTGGAGCAGGGCCAGTGCGGCGAGGGCTACCGGGACCATTTGCCACCTCCCTGGTGGTTGGGCACGACGAGTGGGCGGGCGGGGCCGTTTCAGGCCGCACCGGCCGGCGCAGGGCAGCTCTATCAAGAGTTGGACACTGCGGGTCGGGGAAGGGTTGGCCGTCAGGTGGCCGGCGGGCGCCCGGAGGTGGACGGTGACCCGGCCCCTACGCTCGCCTGGCGTCGAGCCAGGCGCGGGCCTCGGCCTCGGTGGGGAAGATGTTGCTCTCCAGCCCGCGATTGGTGGCGACAAGCGCCCCGAACTTCCGCGGGTCGATCATCTCGGGGCGCGCGACCATCGCCAACCGGAGCCGCCCGCGCGCTTCCTCGGCCCATGCCACGGCGGCGAGGAATCGCTGGAAGGTGTCGGGCGAGGGGAATCCGGTCCACTCGGTAGTATCGACCAGCAGCTCCGTAAGCTCCTTCCAGCGGGCTGCCGCGATCGCGGTGCGGACATGGTCTACGGCCTGGTCGAACGACACCGAGCCGGCGGGGCGATAGTGGCCCCGATAGCCGTCCGTCGCGAAACCCTCGGGTTCATCCACGCCGGTGCCTCCTCTTCCGCTCCCGCGAGCCCGAACGGCGTTGGGCCGAATGTACGGCGGGCCGGCCAAAGCGCTACCGGCGCGGCAGGCACCTAAGCCGCCTCCACCCTCCCGACCGGAGCTCCAGGTTCGCCGAGGAACTCGACCCACGCCCTCTTGATGCAGGGGTAGTGCTTCGCGGCCTCCACCAGGTCGAGGAACGCGCGCAGGTTCTCCTGGAAGCGGGCGGCAAGTTGCCCGTCAACCAGCGCGCCGTGGGCATCGAATGCCTTGTGGGCCTGGGCGAGCGAGAACATGTCCGGAAAGACCCGCGCGCCCAGGTGTTCCAACGGGATGCGCAGCGCCCAGAGCCCCCGGTTGCCACCCGCCATGGAGGGGGAGGCAGAGAGCAGCAGCGCGTGGCGCGTGTTGAACGGCTGGGGCCGGATCCGTGAGACCCAATCGATGGCATTCTTCAAATGGCCCGGCATCGAGGCGTTGTGCTCGGGCGCGGCGATCACGAAGGCGTCGCAGGCCTCGAGTCGGCGGTGCAGCTCCCGCGGGCCGGGGGGAAATCCCGACCCGGTCTCGACATCCTGATTGTAGGACGGGGCGTCGAAGTCCTGCATCGCGGCCCAGTCGACCGTCGCACCGGCCTTTTCGATGGCTGCGCGCGCCAAGCGGGCCAGCCGGGTGTTCAGCGAATCGGTTCGGAGGGAGGCGGAGAAGAGGAGAACATGGACCGGACCTTCAACCATGCTGGCACCTCCGCGGAGGGAGTCGACTGCAATACCCCCGCGGATGCGCCCGTGTTCAGGTAATGCGCTCCGGTCGACTACGGCTCGTCCGCGCTGGGCCCGTAGATCTGCGGCACCTTGGAGCCCATCGGCCGCAGGTAGGTCGAGATCTGCCCCCGGTGGTGCACGATGTCGAAGAGGAAGCTCCAGGCCATCGGGCCGGCGGGCCGCTCCTTGCCGAAGAAATCGAGGTTGCCTTCCCACCGCGCCGCGGGCAGGGCCTTCCAGCGCGCGGGCAGCGTGGCACTCTGCTTCTCATACGCCGCCAGCACCTCCCGCATCGTGGCCGGGGCGGGCGGGGGATCCCAGGCCGCCTTCCCGCTCTCCAGCGCCTCGATGATCATCCGCTCCTCGCACACGATCTGCCACGCGATCTCCTGCGCGGTGCGCGACTTCGGGTCGGGGCGGTAGTCGGAGCCCTCCGGGATCCGCCCGAGGACCTTGGCGGTGGTCTTCGACTCGTCGGTCCAGAGCTTCTCGAACAGTTGGCGTTCGTCCATGGGGGCTTCCGTGGGGATCCTGGTTGCGG
>JBOHSQ010000170.1:0-5715 GCA_050733295.1 Gemmatimonadales bacterium | reverse complement strand
GTGTTGAACAGGTCGCGCGCGACCCGGCCCACCACCGTGAGCGGACGCCGGACATCGCGCTCGGCCAGGGTGACCGGCGCGTCGCCGCTGGCGGAGCCGAAGCTGGCGCTCACCACGTAGTCGCCCGCCTCGTAGCCGACGAACGCCCCGTCGGGGTCGATCCGCCCCTGGCCCGGCACCAGCGACCAGGTCGGGGTGAGGCCCTCGATGGCGCGGCCATTGGCGCCGATCGCGCGGGCGCTGAAGCGGATCACGTCACCGGTGCGGGCAGTCGAGCGCGCGGGCGAGACCTCGACCCGCTGGATGTTGGCCGACACCACCTCGACGGCCAGGGTCGAACGGGCCTGCCCGGCCCGTGCGGTGATCACCGCACGCCCGGCCGCCAGGGCGGTGGCCAGGCCGTCCTCGCCGATGCGTACGACGCGGGGCGCGGAACTCTCCCAGGCAATCTTGTCGCCCCTCGGATCCCGCGCGGCGGAGTAGCTCTGGCCGGTGAACCGGATCCGCTGCCCCGCGGCGAGGCGCGTGACCTGCGGCGAGACATCCACCCGGGCCGCCGGGCCCGGCAGCATGTGCACCTCGATCCGCTCCACGAATGGGCGCGCGCCGGGCACGCTCGCGACCACGCTCACCGGCAGGGTGCCCGTGGAACCCGAGGTTACCAGCCCGTCGCTGCCGACCGAGCCCTCGAAATAGCCGCCGGCGGGCACGAACCGCACTCGCACGTCGGGCACCGGACGTCCGGCGCTGTCGAGCGCCTCGGCTGCTAGGCGGATCGTGTCGCCCGCCGTCACGCTGGGACGCGGCCCCGGCTTGACGACCAGCCGGGCCACGGGCGAGGGCTTGATCTGGGGGGCAGGCGCGGACGGCTGCTGGGGCTGCTGCAGCCCGGCCGCGAATGCGAAGACTGTGAGAAGCATCGTCACCTGCGGTTGGAGTATGAAGTGCGAACAGGACCTCTACGTCGGGCTTCGCGACAGGGTTTCGGGCTCAGTCGAGCCGCACGAGCCGGGCATCGAGCACCTCGGGGATCTGCCGGAGGCCGTCGAGCAGACCCGGCGCGAGCGGTCCGTCGGTGCTGACCGCGGCCAGTGCCTCCCCGCCCTGCTCCCGGCGGGCCTGGTGATACTCCGCGATGTTCACCCCGGCCTGGCCGAGCGCTGTGCCGACCCGGCCGATGACTCCGGGCACGTCACGGTTGCGCAGCAGGAGCAGCGAACCAGTGGGACGCACGTCTATCTCGAACCCGTCGAGCTCGACCAGGCGCGCGTGCCCTTCACCCAGCACCACGCCGCTCACGGCGATGGCGCCGCCGGCCCACGCCGCGCGCGCCTGCAGCAGCTCCGGCCACGCCCCCTGGCGGGGACTCCGGGAGCGACCCACCTCGATGCCGCGCGTGCGGGCGAGGTGCGCCGCGTTGACGAGGTTGACGCCGTCCCGGCCCACGACGCTCTCGAGCAGCCCCGCGATCGCGGCGGACGCCAGCGGCTCGAGCACCTGGTCCTGGTCGCCGGCGTAGCGCAGGGCGAAACGGGTCACGGGGCCATCCACCAGCGCCCCGAGCACGCGGCCCAGCCGGCTGGCCAGGTCGAGCAGCGGCCGCGCGCGGCGGAGGCGTTCCCCGCCGATGGCAGGGCCGTTCACGGCGCGTGACAGGTCCCCATCGAGCAGCGCCGAGCGTACCGCGTCGGCAACTTCGAGCGCGACGTTGCGCTGGGCTTCTTCGGTGGAAGCGCCGAGGTGCGGCGTGAGGACGACGTTTTCCATCGAACGGAACGGGTGGTCGGCCGGCAGCGGCTCCTCTGCATAGACATCGAGTGCGGCGCCGGCGAGCTGCCCGCGCTGCAGCGCGTCGAGCAGGGCCGCCTCGTCCACCACTCCGCCGCGGGCCGCGTTGAGCAGGACGGCTTCGGGCGACATCAGCGCGATCTCCCGCGCGCCCACCAGGCTGCGGGTCTGCTCGGTCAGGGGCGTGTGCAGGCTCACGACGTCGGAGGCCCGGAGCAGATCGTCGAGCGGCATCAGCTGGATCTCCAGCTCCGCCGCGCGCTCCGCAGCGAGGTGCGGATCGTGTGCCACCACGGTCATCCCGAAGGCGCGCGCCCGGCGCGCCACTTCCCCACCCACGCGCCCGGCTCCGATCAGGCCCAGCGTCTTCCCGTTGAGCTCGGTCCCGCCGAACGACGTGCGATCCCACGCGCCGGTGCGCATCGACCGGTCGGCGGGCGGGATCCTCCGCACCAGGGCCAGGAGCAAGGCGAAGGTCAGCTCCGCCACGGCGATCGTGTTGCCGCCGGGGGCGTTGACCACCGCGATGCCGCGCTCGGTGGCCGCGGCGAGGTCGATGGTGTCCACGCCGACGCCGGCGCGGCCGATGATTCGCAGGCGGCTCGACCGGAGCAGCGCCTCCCGCGGGACCCGGGTGGCACTGCGCACCAGCAGCGCGTCGATCCCGTCGAGCGCCTCGGCCAACTCGGGGGGCTTGAGCGACCCGCGCTCCAGGAGTTCGAACCGGGGATCCTCCGTCAACGGCCGCAGGCCGTCCCGGTCGATCCGGTCCGTGACGAGCACCCGCCAGCGCTGGGTCATCCGAGCAATTCCTCCGAGAGTGCCTCGAGCAGAAGTTCCAGCCCCACCAGGGTGTGGTCGCCCATGTGCCCGATGCGAAAGGTCGAATCCTTGAGCTTGCCGTAGCCGGCGCCGATGGTGAACCCCCGGGCCTTCATCGCCGCGGTCAGCTCCGACCCCGTCCGGCCGGGAGCCAGCTTGATGCAGGTGACGGTGGGGGCGCGGAAGCCTTCTGGTGCCAGGACGCCGCTCACGACGCCACGCGCCTGCATCTCCTCCACCCAGCCCCAGGTCCGCTCGGCCATGGCCCGGTGCCGAGCCCACCGGGCCCCGATGCCCTCCGCGGCGATGCGCCGCAGCTGCAACTCCAGCGCATACAGCAGCGAAATGGCCGGCGTATTCACGGTCTGGTTCTTCGCGGCCGCGGCCTCGAATTCCAGGAAGTCGAAGTAAGTGCCCCGGTGCTCCGTCTTGCCGGCACGCGCAAGCGCGCCGGGCTGCACCACGGCGAACGCCAGGCCCGGCGGGAGCGCGAGGGCCTTCTGGGAGCCTGTAAGGACGACGTCGAGTGCCCACGCGTCCGGCTCGACCGGCGCGCCGGCAATCCCTGTGACGCTGTCCACCAGCAGCATCACGTCACCCGCGTCGTGGCAGACCCGGGCCAGGTCCGCGACCGGGTTGAGCGCGCCCGTAGAGGTCTCGGAGTGGACGACCGCTACTGCGTCGAAGCGGGCGCGCTGGAGCGCCTGGGCCACCGCCGCGGGGTCGTGCGCCTCGCCCCATTCCACGGTGAGGGCCTCCGCCTCGAGGCCGTTGGACCGCGCGATGCGGTGGAAGCGCTCCGAGAACGCGCCGTTCACCAGCGCCAGCACCCGGCGCCCGCCGCAGTTCCGCATGGCAGCTTCCATGAAGCCGGTGGCCGAGCAGGCGCCCACGTACACCGGGCGGGAGGTGCGGAACACCGACTGGAGCCCGGGCTGGAGGCGGGCCACCAGTTCCTCCATGGCCTTGCCCCGGTGTCCGATCATCGGCCGCGCCTGCGCCGCGAGCACGTCGGGATGGACCTCGGTCGGGCCCGGCAGGAAGAAGCGGCCGAAAGTGGTGGCGGCAGGGGCGATGGTCACTGGGTCGGGATCGAAGGTCGCAGGTCGAAGGTCAGAGGTCAAAGCCCGACGAGGCCGAGCACATCGCGCAGGTCGGAAATGACGTAATCGGCCGCGGCGGCCACGGTGTCGCGCCGGGTGACGCCGGTGAAGCAGGCGAAGGCGTCGACCGCCGGCCGGGCCTCGAGGTCGGTGGCGCCGTCGCCCACCAGCAGGGCCGGCCGGGCCAGGTCCACGAGGCCCTCGATGAGCCGGCGCTTGCCGCCGCTCCGCGCCAGGAGGGACCGTGTCTCGAAGCCGGCGTAGGCGCCGAGGCCGTCGAGTTCCACGCCGACGGCGTATACCCGGTCGCCGCCCACGCCGAGGGCGCTCGCAACCGCGAGCACTGCCGGCCGGAGTCCACCCGAGATGATGCGGACGTCCACGCCCGCGGCGGACAACGATGCGACCGTCTCCCGTGCTCCGGGCAGCAGGCCTTCCACATAGCGGGTGGCGAGCGCCTCGAGCTCCGCCCTGCCCGGCCGCGCCAGTTCGAGCCGGCGGGCGTAGACCTCCTCGAGGGGCAGCGCGCCGGACATGGCACGTGCGGTCAGCTCGGCCACCGCGGCCCGGTGCTCGCGACCCAGCTCGTCGATCCCTTCCACGTCGGCGAGAGTGGAGTCGCAGTCGAAGAGGACGGCGCGGAAGCGCAGCGTCACGCCGGCTCCGGCGCCGGCACGGGGTGTTCCGCGGTGTCGTCGTCCACCCGCACCCGCACCACTCCGCGCTGCAGGAGCACGCCGGTCCGCGCGAGCAGCAGCACGGCGACCGAGGCCAGCCCCACGACGCACCCCCACCAGAGGCCCTTCGGCCCCCAGCCGAACCCGAAGGTGAAGAGGACGCCTGCAGGGATGCCGAGCACCCAGAATCCGATCACGTTGCCGAGCATCGGGTATCGGGTGTCGCCCATGCCGCGGAGCAGGCCCGCCGAGACGACCTGGATGCCGTCGAAGACCTGGAACACTCCAGCGATGGGCAGGAGCATGGCGGCCACCGCCAGCACCGCGGCATCGGTGGTGAAGGCGCCGGCGAGCACCCGCGGGATCAGCAGGAACACGAGGGCACTCAGGGTCATGAACCCGACGCCCAGCAGCAGGGTCGCGCCCGACTCGCGCCGGGCGCCGGGAAGGTCGCCCCGGCCGATGGCGTGCCCCACCAGCACGGAGCCGGATGCCGCGATCCCGAGGGGCACCATGAAGGTGAACGATGCGAGCGTAATCTCGATCTGATGGCCGGCCATGGGCGTGGTGCCGAGCAGGCCCATCAGGAGGCCGGTGGCGCCGAAGGCCATGAACTCGAGCATGGTCATGAGTCCCACCGGCGCGCCGAGGGAGAACACCCGCAGGAGCGGCCGCACGGCGAACGACTCGCGGCGCCACGGCCGGAGGCGCGGTCCGAGGAGCGGCCATCCGGCCGCGACGATCGCCCCGCACATGAGGATACGGCAGATCGTCGAGGCGACGCCCGTCCCGACGGCGCCGAGCGCCGGCGCACCCAGCTTGCCGTACACGAAGACCCAGTTGAGGAAGACGTTCGCGACGTTCGCGGCGGCCACGGCGAGCAGCACCGGCCGCACCCGCCCGAGCGCCTGGAGGCTCTGCCGGAAGGCGATGAACCAGAGCATCGGCAGCAGGCCGGGCAGGCACGCGAGCACATAACCCGCCGCGATCGGGACGACCTCGGCCGGCTGCCCCAGCAGGCGGAACACCGGGGCGGCGGGCAGCAGTGCGAGCGACACCGGGAGGCTCACCGCCGCCGCCACGACCAGGCCGCGCTGCACGGCGCGCGCGACCCCGGTCTCGTCTGCCGCCCCCCGAGCCTGGGCCACCAGCGGATCGAGCGCCATCAGCAGGCCGAGCCCGAAGGCGCTGAGGCTCATGAAGTAGAGGTTGCCGAGTGCCACCCCGGCCAGGGCCTGGGCACTCAGCCGCCCGACCATCAGGGTGTCCACCAGGCCCATCAACATCCAGCCGAGCTGGACGCCGACAATGGGCAGGGCCAGGCC
>JBOHSQ010000169.1:0-11626 GCA_050733295.1 Gemmatimonadales bacterium | reverse complement strand
GCTCTCGAAGCAGTGGGCGTTCTGGGGTGTCGTGGCGCTGGTGACGCCGCTCGCCGCGGTGTTCCTGATGGTCCTCAAGCCGGCTTCCTGATGGCGCACGCCGATCTTCCGGTGTTCCACCAGCCGTTCGGCCGGACCTCGCGGACCGACGCCTGGTGGGTCCAGCCGCTGGTGGTGTTCACGGTGCTCACCGGGTTCGTCGTCTACGCCACCTGGGCGGGCCTGCAGAACGCGCATTACACCTTCGGGCCCTACCTCTCGCCGTTCTACTCGCCGGAGCTGTACGGCAGCTCCCCCCACGCGCTGTTCGGACCGCAGCCGGGCTGGTGGCCGGCGTTGCTGCCATTCTCGCCCGCGATCCTCATCCTCTGGGCGCCGGGCGGGTTCCGGTTCACCTGCTATTACTACCGGGGCGCGTACTACAAGTCGTTCTGGGCCGACCCGCCGGCGTGCACAGTGGGCGAGCCGCGCAAATCCTACCTGGGCGAGCGCTCGTTCCCGCTGGTACTGCAGAACGTGCATCGCTGGTTCCTGGTGCTCGCGCTGGTGGTGCTGGTGTTCCTCGGGATCGACGCATGGAAGGGATTCTGGTTCACCGACGCCGCCACGGGACGCACCCAATTCGGCATCGGCGTGGGCTCGCTGGTGCTCACCGCCAACGTGATCCTGCTGGGCGGCTACACGCTGGGCTGCCACTCGTTCCGGCACCTGGTGGGCGGCGCGCTCGATCAGCTGTCATTGCACCCGGTGCGGCGCCGGGCCTACGACTGCGCCAGCTGCCTCACCCGGCGGCACATGGTCTGGGCCTGGACCAGCCTGTTCGGCGTGGCGCTGTCCGACCTCTACGTCCGGCTCTGCTCCATGGGCGTCATCACCGACTGGAGGATCTTCTGACGCTCGAGCACCAGGCGGTGGAGCACGACGTGCTGGTCATCGGCGCGGGGGGCGCGGGGCTCAGGGCCGCCATCGAGGCGGCGGCCGCGGGCGTCTCCGTGGGCGTGGTGTGCAAGTCGCTGCTGGGCAAGGCGCACACGGTGATGGCCGAGGGGGGCGTGGCCGCGGCGCTCGCCAACGTGGACGACCGGGACGACTGGAAGGTCCACTTCGCGGACACGATGCGGGGCGGGCAGTACCTCAACAACTGGCGGATGGCGGAGCTGCACGCCCGGGAGGCCCCGGCGCGGGTGCGCGAGCTCGAGGCCTGGGGGGCGCTGTTCGACCGCACCGCGGACGGCCGGATCCTCCAGCGCAACTTCGGCGGCCACAAGTACCCCCGGCTGGCGCACGTGGGCGACCGCACCGGCCTGGAGATGATCCGGACCCTGCAGGACCACGGGGTCCACCGGGGCATCGACGTGCACATGGAGTGCACGGTGCTGGCGCTGCTCACCGACGGCGGGCGGGTCGCCGGCGCATTCGGCTACGAGCGGGAACGCGGCCGGTTCCGGCTGTTCCGGGCCCGCGCCGTGGTGCTGGCCACCGGCGGCATCGGGCGCGCCTACAGCATCACCAGCAACAGCTGGGAGTACACCGGCGACGGCCACGCGCTGGCCTACGCCGCCGGCGCCGAGCTGATGGACATGGAGTTCGTGCAGTTCCACCCCACCGGGATGGTGTGGCCGCCGAGCGTGCGGGGCATCCTGGTGACCGAAGGGGTGCGGGGCGAGGGCGGGGTGCTGCGGAACCGGGAAGGGCGCCGGTTCATGTTCGACGACATCCCGGAGAACTACCGGAGCTCGACGGCGGATACGGAAGAGGAAGGGTGGCGCTACACCCAGGGCGACCGGAACGCGCGCCGCCCGCCCGAGCTGCTCACCCGCGACCACGTGGCCCGGTGCATCCTGCGCGAGGTGCGCGAGGGGCGCGGCAGTCCGCACGGCGGCGTCTTCCTCGACATCGCCTGGATCAAGGAGCGGTTCCCCGCCTCGGCGGCGCACATCAAGCGGAAGCTCCCCAGCATGTACCACCAGTTCAAGCAGCTCGCCGGGCTCGACATCACCACGACGCCGATGGAGGTGGGGCCCACCACCCATTACATCATGGGCGGGATCCGGGTGGACGCGGACACACAGATGTCCACCCTGCCGGGGCTGTTCGCGGCAGGCGAGTGCGCGGCGGGGCTCCACGGGGCGAACCGGCTGGGCGGCAACTCGCTCTCGGACCTGCTCGTCTTCGGGAAGCGCGCGGGCGAGCACGCGGCGGCCTGGGCGCGGGAGCACCGGCCTGCGAGCGTGGACGCGACCCAGGTCGAGGTTGTCGCGCGGCGGGCGGTGGAGCCGTTCGAGCGGTCCGGCGATGGATCGGCGGAGTCGCCCTACAAGCTGCAGCACGACCTGCAGGAGCTGATGCAGGACAAGGTCGGGATCGTGCGCAGCGAGGCGGAGATGCGGCAGGCGCTCGACGGGCTGGCCGGATTCCGGCGGCGCGCGGCCCGACTGGCGGTGGACGGCAACCGGGAGTACAACCCGGGCTGGCACACCGCGCTCGACCTGCCCAACCTGCTCACGGTGTCGGAGGCGGTCACCCGGGCGGCGCTGGACCGGCGCGAGAGCCGCGGCGGCCACTTCCGCGAGGACCATCCGGACAAGGATCCGGCGGCGGCGGGGTACAACGTGGTGGTGCGGCGGACGGCCGAGGGGGAGATGGAGATCGTGAGGCGGCCGATCAACCCGATGCCGGAGGAGCTGGGGGCGGTGATACGGGAGAATGGGTGAACGAGGGGTCGGCGGCCTTCGATCGAGATGGCCACCGTCGGGGCCTCGGTGACCGGGAACACGAACAGCGAGCGGCCATGAAGGCAACCTTCCGGATCTGGCGGGGTGAGCACGGCGCCGGCGCATTCCGTGACTACAGCACGGAGGTGTCGGAGGGGATGGTCGTGCTCGACGCGGTGCACCAGATCCAGGCGGAGTCGGCGGGCGACCTCGCGGTGCGGTGGAACTGCAAGGCCGGGAAATGCGGCTCGTGCTCGGCCGAGGTGAACGGGATGCCGCAGCTCATGTGCATGACGCGGCTGGACGCGCTGCCGATGGACCGGCCGGTCACGATCGAGCCGATGCGCACCTTCCCCCACGTGCGCGACCTGGTGAGTGACGTTTCCTGGAACTACGAGGTGAAGCGGCGGATCAGCGGGTTCACGCCGCGGGCGCCCGACGCCCCAGACGGCACCTGGCGCATGGACCAGGGCGACGTGGACCGGGTGCAGGAGTTCCGGAAGTGCATCGAGTGCTACCTGTGCCAGGACGTGTGCCACGTCCTGCGCGACCACCAGAAGCACGACGAGTTCATCGGGCCGCGGTTCCTGACGCACGTGGCGGCGCTCGAGATGCACCCGCTGGACACGGGCGACCGGGTGCCCGACCTGTGGCACGAGCTGGGGATCGGCTACTGCAACATCACCAAGTGCTGCACCAATGTCTGCCCCGAGGGGATCACCATCACCGACAACGCCATCATCCCGCTCAAGGAGCGGGTGGTGGACGAGGTGATGGACCCGGTGGCGAAGCTGGTGCGGTGGGTGTTCGGGCGGGAGAAGCCGCCCGCGCCCAGGGAGGCACGGTGACGCGGTTCAAGCGGTTGTCGAAGGAGGGCGTCCCCTCGGCGATGGCCAAGGCGGAGCGCTACCGGCTGCTCAACCAGCCGTGGGCGGCGGAGAGCATCTGCCTGGACGTGCTGGAGGTGGAGCCGGAGAACCAGGACGCGGTGGTGCTGCTGCTGCTCTGCCTCACGGACCAGTTCCATCACGAGGCGGGAGTGCGCGCGGCGCGAGCCAGGGAACTGCTGCCGCGCCTCACGCAGGAGTACCGGCGGGCGTACTACGCGGGGGTGATCGCGGAGCGGCGCGCCACGGCACTGCTCGAGGCCGGCACGCACGGCGCGAGCGAGATGGCCGGGCGGCTGCTGGAGGAGGCGATGGCGTCGTACGAGCGGGCGGAGGCGCTCAGGTCCACGGGCAACGACGAGTCGCTCCTGCGGTGGAACACCTGCGCGCGGATGCTGGCGGCGCATCCGGAGCTGCGCCCGAGGGCGGAGGAGCCGACGCCGATGATCGGGGAGTAGAGCGGGGGGGTCGGCGGGCATCTCAGTGGGGAGGCTGAGATCGCGGGATCGGTGAACGGGGGGTCGGCGGGCCACGAGCGGGTTTGGAGAGTCCGCGGCCTCGGTGAACGGGGTTGCGCTGCGATTCCGGGCTTCGCGGCGCGAGTTGGGGATTGGGTGCTGGTGAAATCACCGCCCACGATGGCGGATGCGCGATCACACCTCGCTCGCGGCGTGGCAGGAAGCTCGTGCGGTAACGCTGGAATGCATCGCGGCGGGAACGGACCACTGGCGGCCATTTGCGGCCGCCGTCTTCCACCAGCTTCAGCGGGCGTCGCTCTCCGTCCAGCTCAACATCGCGGAAGGTTACACCTTCGGTCACTCGGCAACGTACCGCCGGCACCTCCGGATCGCCTACGGCTCGGCTGTCGAGACGGGTGAACTGCTGCGACTACTGGTCGACGCGGAAATCCTGCCGAGTGCGGCGCTGGAACAGATCGAAGCCCGGAATCATCGCTGCCAGGGCCTGATACTGGGACTCCTTCGGAAACCCACCACTTCCACTCCCCCGTTCACCGAGGAAGCGATCCAGGCCTCCCCACACCAGGGGCCGCCGACCCCCCGTTCACCGAGGCCGCGATCTCGGCATCCCCGCTGAGAAGCCCGCCGATCCCCCGTTCACCGAGGCCGCGGACTGGTCATCCGCCGCCGACGCCGGCCGACCCCCCGACCTCGATCTCCGTCACCCCTCCCGACACGATGAAGGTCATTACCTCGCTCCCCGCGAGGGCGACGTTCTCCACCCGGTCCTTCGGCACTATCACCGTCTGGCCCGCGAAGTTGTAGCTCTGCGGGAGATACACGGCGAGGTGGCCCGGGGCCCCGAGCTCGGTGGCGTCCTCGCGGGTGACGAAGCCGAGCACCCGGAGCCCCGCAGCGGGTCCGGCGCCGAGCCGCACCAGCACCGGGCGGCCGAAGCGCTTCTTCCCGCCGACCAGCGCCTCGGTGAGGTCGCGCAGCGCCGAATACAGCAGGCGCACGAACGGCACCCGGTTGAGCAGGTCGTCAACCCACCCCAGCAGCGTCTGGGTGACGAAGTTCCGCGCCAGGTAGCCGAGCAGCGTGATGAGCGCGATCGTGACGATGAACCCCACACCCGGGATGGGCAGGGCGAGCCAGCCGTCCACGGTGCGGAACACCAGCCAGCAGACATAGAGGGTGAGTCCGGCGGGGGCCACGACCAGCAGGCCATTGAGGAAGTAGCGGGCGAGTTGGCGGGCAACGCTGGGCGACGACACCGAGGCCTCCGAGTGGCGGGGTCCGGCGGCAAAGATAAGGCCGCCCGCACGCGCGACGGACCCGCGCGCGGCGGGGCTTCGCGCCTTGCCGGGTCCCGGTCCCCTCCGTAGGTTCCCGCGCGATGCCCTACCCACTGCCCGATCGCCCGGGTCCGGGCGAGCCTTGGAGCGCGCGCGGTCTGGCCGGGAGCGGGACCGCGACGCAGGCGCAGCCGTCGGCGCTCGACATCATGGGCTTCCGGGGCAAGGTAGCGGTGGTCACCGGCGGCGCCACCGGACTGGGCCGCAGCATCGCCCTCGAGTTCGGCCGCCGCGGCTGCGCGGTGGCCTTCTGTTTCGTGGACCTTCCCGGCCGCGACGTCACCGAGCAGGCCCTCCTCACCGAGACCGCGCTGTCCGCCATGGGCTCCCGGGTGTACGCCGCCAAGTGCGACGTGCGGAGCCGCGCCGCGGTGCGCGACTTCCTGGCGGACGCGGAGCGGGAACTGGGCGGGCTCCATTTCCTGGTGAACAACGCCGGCATCGCGATGGACGGCGCGCTCTGGCGCATGAGTGAGGAGGCGTGGAGCGAGGTGATCGAGACCAACGTCACCGGCGCCTTCAACTGCATCCAGGCCATCGCGCACCCGTTCCGGGCCCAGCGCTACGGCAAGATCGTGAACGTGAGCGCGCACCAGGCGATGCGCCCGGGGTTCGGGGTGTCCAACTACGCCGCGAGCAAGGCCGCGCTCGACGGGCTCACCCGCGCGGCCGCCGTGGAGCTCGGGCCGGCGAACGTGAACGTGAACGGGATCGCTCCCGGGTTCGTGCGCACCGAGCGGATGGGCATGCTGCCGCCGGAGGTGGTGGAGCGGGCCCGGAAGCGCTCGGTGCTGGGACGGCTGGCCGAGCCGGACGACGTGGCGAGCGTGATCGCTTTTCTCTGCTCCGAGGCGGCGCGGCACATCACGGGGCAGATTCTCGTGGTGGATGGGGGGCAGTCGTTGGAATAAGACGGGCAGAGACGGGCAGAGACGGGCGGGACGGGCAAGATGGGCGGGTCCTACCTCCGGTTTGAATCCTCAGACGGCCACGTTATTTTTCCTCTCCCTTGGCCCGGCCCGGTCGGCGGCGCCCTAAGTTTTTGCAAACCAAGTAGTTACGGATCCCGGAATGCTGCCCAAGGCCTGGCTGTCCCTCGCCGTCGCCGCGGCCTTGGCCTGCGGCGGCAATCCCGCGCCCGGCGGCCCCGAGGCGGCCGAGGCGCAGGAAGCCCTCCCCCCACCGGTCCCCCTCTCGGTCGGCGCCCTTGCCGGACAGTCGGTCCCGGTGCTTCCGAACACCTATGTGACGGCCCCGCAAGCACTTGTGGCCGACCCCATGGTGTCCCCCCGGGCCCGGGCCCTGGCCTTCGCCGACAGTGCCCTGGGCGAGTTCCTGGAGGCCCGAGCCCCCGAGGTGACCTGGAAGCTGGCGCCTGAGGTGCGCCGGGTGGCCAAGCGCGCCCCGGGGATGGTCGGGGACCCTGACCGGCTGGGCCAGGCCCAGCTCCGCTATCCCGAAATAGGCGGGGTGCCCGATCCCCTGCGCTCCAGCCTCCGCTCCATCGCGGCGCTTACCGATGCGCGCTACGTGCTGGTTCCCGCGGCAGTGCGGTACGACGGGGTCGAGGGGCAGGTGCGGGCAGAACTCACCCTGGTGCTCACCGATACGCGGACCGGCGTGATCCCCTGGCGGACAGTGGCGCGCGGCGAGGGGGCGACGGCCGCCGCGGCGTTCGGGGCGGCGCTGGAGAGCATTGCACCACCGGAGTAGGGCAGCGGGACGGGTAAAGCAGACGGGCAGAGACGGGCAGAGACGGGCAGAGACGGGCAAAGACGGGCAGAGACGGGCAAAGACGGGCAAAGTCGAGCAGGGACGGGCGAGACGGGCGAGACGGGAGCCGGCATGATGCACCAGGTGACGCTCATCGAGGGCGACGGGATCGGGCCGGAGATCACGGCGGCCACGACGCGCGTGCTCGAGGCGACGGGAGTGAACCTCTCCTGGGACCGCCAGGTCGGCGGGATGACGGCGGTGGAGAAGGGCGGCGACCCGCTGCCTGACGCCACGGTCGAGAGCATCCGCCGCACCCGGGTGGCGCTCAAGGGGCCGCTCACGACCCCGGTCGGCGGGGGGTACCGGTCGGTGAACGTGGCGCTCCGGAAGGAGTTCAACCTCTACGCGAACGTGCGGCCCGCGCACACGATCCTGCCGGGCCGCTACGACGGGGTGGACCTGGTGGTGGTGCGGGAGAACCTCGAGGGGCTCTACATCGGGGTCGAGCACTTCGTGGAGGTGGGGGACGACCCGCGGGCCGTCGCGGAGTCGGTGGCGATCGTGACCCGGCACGGCTGCGAGCGGGTGATCCGGCACGCGTTCGAGTACGCGGTGCGGACCGGCCGGAAGAAGGTCACCATCGCGCACAAGGCCAACATCCTGAAGATGGTGAGCGGGCTATTCCTCGAGGTGGGGTGCGCGGTGGCGGCGGAGTACGCCGGTCGGGTGGAGTCGAACGACCTCATCATCGACAACACCGCCATGCAGCTGGTGCTCAAGCCGGAGCAGTTCGACGTGATCGTCACGACGAACATGTTCGGCGACATCCTGAGCGATCTGGTGGCGGGACTGGTGGGCGGACTCGGCCTCGCCCCGGGCGCCAACATCGGTGCGGACGCGGCGGTCTTCGAGCCGGTGCACGGCAGCGCCCCCGACATCGCGGGCAAGGGCGTGGCCAACCCGGCGGCCCAGCTCCTCGCGGCGGCCATGATGCTCGAGCACCTCGGCGAGCTGCCCGCCGCGAAGCGGGTCCGCGACGCGGTGCGGACCACGATCGTGGAGGACGGTGTCCGCACCCGCGACCTGGGAGGGACCGCAAGTACCGCGGCGTTCGGCGATGCCGTTGCACGGCGTGTCGCTTGACGTCCCCTGTGCCCACTGCGGCCGGCGGAGCCCGGAGAACCGCTGGGGCGAGCTGTGCGCGGTCTGCCGGGCCGAGGCCGAGGCACGGGCCTCGAAGCTGGCGCGGCGGGTGGCGCCGGTTGCGGCGCTCGCCTGCGCGGCCTGGGTATACCTGGCCGTACCGCCCAATCCCACGGCCCGCTTCTACGGCGGCGTGGCGGTGCTGGTGACGTACCTCGTGGCGCGGCGGGTCGTGGGCCGGGTGGCCGCGGCGGTGCACGCGCGCCGGATGACCGAAGAGGAGCAGCCGCAACGATGACGCACATCCGCCGGAACGCCCAACTCCTGGCCGCGAGTGCCGCCATGGCGATCACGACGACGGCGTCGGCCCAGCAGGGCCCGAGCTTCACGTTCTACGCGGACGGCCGCGTGCTCGCGCGGCGCAGCTTCGAGGGGCAGGTCCCCGCCGGGCCTTCGTCGCGCACGCTGGCGCTGGGCGAGGTGGACCTCGGCACGGTGATGAGCCTCGACCCGGGGATCACGGTCCTGGGCGGCCGGGTCTCGCCCGGCGACGGCATGGACGCCGCGCTCCGGCGCTCGGTGGGGAAGGAGCTGCGCTTCCTCCGCGAGCGGGACACGGTGCGCGGCACGGTGATCGGCGCCGACCCGCTGCGGATCCGGCTGGCCGACGGCGGTGTGGTGTTCGGCACGCCGGGCCTGCCGGTGTTTCCGGCCGACGTGGCGGGCGGCGACCCGGGGGTCACGCTCTCCCTCACGGCGAAGCAGGCCCGACCCGCGCTGCCGCTCGGATGGTATGCGCAGGGCGGAGGGTGGCGGGCGAATTACAGCGTGCTGCTGAGCGGGCAGACGGGCGGGCGGGCAGGTGGGCAGGGGGCTCGGATCACCGGGATGGCGGTGGTGCAGGCGGGCGCGCTGAGCGCGGACGACGCGGAAGTCCAGCTGCTGGCCGGCGACGTGGGGTTCGAGGGCGTGCCCCTGCGGCCGATGCTGGGCCGCGACGCGGTGGCGGTGGCCGAAGCCAAGGCGCCGGGCGGGTTCGCCTCGGAGCAGGCGGTGGGCGACGCGCACCTCTACACCCTGCCGGGCCGGCACCAGCTGCGGCCGGGCGAGCAGCTCTCGGTGGCGCTCTTCGAGCCCGCCGAGGTCACGGCGGAGAAGCGGTACACCGTGAGCGGGTTCATGCCGTTCTACGGGCCGCTGGGACAGTACGGTGACGCCGAGCACGAGGTGCCGGTGCGGATCACCCATGTGATCCCGCGGGCGAAGAAGACGGCGTTCGGCGACGTGCCGCTGCCCGGCGGCTCGTGGCGGCTGTTCGAACCCGACGCGGAGGGCCGGCTGCAGCTCATCGGCGTGGCGCAGGAGGACCACACGGCGGCAGGCGAGGAGCTGCGGCTCGAGTCGGGGCGCGCCTTCGACCTCACCGCGCGCCGGGTGGAGACGGAGTACTCGCAGGTGCGGGAAGGGCGGCGCACGACCGCCACCGCGTCGTACCGGGTGACCATCGCGAACGCAGGGAAGGCGGCGGCGACGGTGGACGTGCTGGAGCAGAGAGCCGGCGACTGGTCGGTGGTGTCGAGCTCGGTGCCGGCGGAGAAGCTGTCCAGCACGATCACGCGGTTCCGGGTGCAGGTCCCCGCGGGCGGCGAGGCGACGCTCACCTACCAGGTGCAGGTCCGCTGGTGACGACGACCGTCGTCCACCTGGGGGACATGCACTTCGGAAGCGTTGCCGACATCGCGCAGGTGGAGGGGGTCGAGGCCAGCATCGGGGAGCACGAGCCCGACGCGATCGCCATCTCGGGCGACCTGACACAGCGGGCGCGGCACGGAGAGCTGCAGCGGGGCCTGGCGCTGGTCCGCACCCTCGAGGCCACGGCGCCGGTGCTGGTGGTGCCGGGCAACCACGATGTGCAGTGGTGGCGGAGCCCGTTCGGGCTGCTGGGGGCCGCGCCCAGGTACCGGAAGTGGCGGCGCTACTTCGGCGAGGAGCTCGCCCCGGTGCTCGAGCTGCCCGGGCTGATCATCGCGGGGATGGTGAGCGCGCACGGACTCTCGGTCGGGTCGGTGACCTGGAACCAGCGCGATCTCACGGTGAAGGGGCACCTGCCCCGCGCGGAAACGGACCGGGTGGCGAAGCTGTTCGGCAACGCGCCGGCCGAGGCGGTGAAGGTGGCGGTGCTGCACCACAACGTGCTGCGGGGCGAGCTGTCGCAGCGGATGGGGCTGGCGCACTGGAAGGATGCACAGCGGCGGCTCGACGCCGTCGGCGCGGACGTGGTGCTGTGCGCGCACGACCACCAGGAGGGCGCGGGGGACCTGCCCCGCGGGACGGTCATCAGTACGGCGGGCACGCTGTCCACGCGGTCGCGTGGCGGGCTGCCCTCGGCATTCAACGTGGTGAAGGTGGATGGCAATGCAATCTCGGTACGGCACTGGCGGTGGAATGCGGCGGCGGCGCGCCATCTACCGTCCGATGAAGCACGCTTCGCGCGGCGCCGTGCTCCGGTGGGCGCGGCGGCCGGCGGATCCTGAGCCCCGCCTGCTGCTGAGCCGTCCCCCGGCCGAGGTGCTGGGCGAGCGGCTCCGGGCGCTGGGGCTCACCGGGGTTCGGCAGGTGCGCACTCACACCAACCTGAGCGTGATGCTCTCGCTCGGGCGGACCGGGATCCTGCGGCTGCACCAGGGCTATGCCTGGGCACCAGACCGGGTGCTCCGCGCTATCGTCCGGTTCCTCCGGCGGGGCATGCCGAGGGCGCTCCGGCAGGCGATGCGCCGCGAGTTCCTCGGGTTCCCGGTGGAACAGTTCGCGCCGCCGTGGACCCAGGAGCGCCGGCGCGAGCCGCCGCGCCCCGGCGACCTCGAGCTGCTGCACCGGCTCGGCAAGCTCCATGAGCGCCTCAACCGCGAGCATTTCGAGGGCAAGCTCTCGGCCATCCCGTTCCGGCTGTCGGGACGGATGGTGACACGGCTGGGCGAGCTCACGCTGGAGAACCGCACCGGGCGAGTACTCGAGATCGCGATCAGCCGGCGCCACCTGCGGCACGGCTGGGCCGAGGTGGAGCACACGGTGCTGCACGAGATGGTGCACCAGTGGCAGGCGGAATCCGGCCTTCCGGTCGACCACGGCGCGACGTTCCGGCGGAAGGCGCTCGAGGTGGGCGTGGCCCCGACCGCGTTCCGCGCACTGGCGGAGACGCGGAGGCGGGCAGCGGGGGAGTGAGAGGGGAGGGGTGAGCGGGGGGTCGGCGGGCATCGGGGCAGGGTGGCTGAGTTCGGGGCCTCGGTGAACGGGAACGGCAACTGCAACGGCAACTGCAAAAACTGCGAAAAGCGATCATCCATACATGG
>JBOHSQ010000168.1:0-3314 GCA_050733295.1 Gemmatimonadales bacterium | reverse complement strand
ACCTCCTCGATCCGCAGCTCCCGCGCCCGGAGCTCGGTGGCCCGACTCCAGCGCCCGCTCACCAGGGCCACCTCGATGCCCGACTTCCGCAGGATGCCGACCGCCAGGCCATCCTGAATATCGAAGCGCTTGAACTCGACCCGCTCCCCTGCGATCTCGCCCAGGAAGACGGCGTTGTCGGTCAACACGCCGTCCACGTCGAGGCCGAGCAGGCGGATGCGGCGCGCCGTGGCGGGATCGATCACCGCCCCTCCCGCGCGCGGGCCTGGAGGTCGAGCGCCCGGCTCACGAGGTCGCCAAGGCTTTCGAGCGGCCATTGCGTGGCGGCGTCACTCGCCGCGTGCCCGGGGTCGGGATGGGTCTCGATGAAGAAGCCGTCGGCGCCGGCGCTCGCAGCGGCGAAGAGCAGCGGCGGGATGAACTCGCGGAGCCCGCCGCTCGCGCCGCCCTCCCCCTGCCCCGGCTGCTGGACCGAGTGGGTGGCATCGTACACCACCGGCACGCCGGTCGCCTGGCGCAGCCGGCTGAAGCTCCGCATGTCCACCACCAGGTCGCCGTAGCCGAAGAAGGTTCCGCGCTCGGTGACGGCCACCTCGGCTGCGCCGGCGCTGCGCACCTTCTCCACGGCACCGCGCATCCCGTCGGGCTGCATCCATTGGCCCTTCTTCACGTTCACCGGCTTCCCGGTCCTTCCCGCAGCCACGAGGAGATCGGTCTGGCGGCAGAGGAAGGCCGGGATCTGCAACACGTCCACCACCTCGGCCGTCGAAGCGGCCTGGTCGCTCTCGTGCACGTCGGTGAGGATCGGCAGGCCGGTGGACGCACGCACGCGCTCGAGCGCCCGGAGGCCCTCCTCGAGACCCGGACCGCGCGAGCCCCCGAGGCGGGAGCGGTTGGCCTTGTCGAAGCTGGCCTTGAAGCAGACCGGGATCCCGGTCCGGCGCTGCAGGTCGGCCAGCACCTCGCCCACGCGGGGAAGGACATCGCCGGGCTCCACGACACAGGGCCCGGCGATCAGGAATGGCGCCCTCGCGAACGAGAACCCGGGCACGGTCAGCGGGCCGCCGCAACCGTACCGGCGCCCGGCCGGCTGCTCCTGGGGCCGGCCGCGCGCTCCTCGGCGTGGCGCAAGGCCGCGGCGGTGAACGCAGCGAACAGCGGATGGGGCCGCGTCGGACGGGACTTGAGCTCGGGGTGGTACTGGCAGCCGAGGTACCACGGATGGTCGGGGAGCTCGATCACCTCGACCAGTCCGCCGTCGGGCGACTGGCCGGAGAGCCGGAGCCCGAACTCGGCCAGCACGTCGCGGTAGGCGTTGCTCACTTCCCACCGGTGCCGGTGGCGCTCACTGATCTCGGTAGTGCCGTAGGCCTGCGCCACCCGCGAGCCGGGCCGGAGCCTGGCGGGGTACGCACCGAGGCGCATGGTACCGCCCATGTCGGTGACCTCGCGCTGCGACTGCATGAGCGCGATGACCGGCGTCTCGCATTCCGGGGCGAACTCGGTGCTGTGGGCATCGGGAAGCCGGCACACGTTGCGCGCGAACTCGATGATCGCGATCTGGAGGCCGAGGCAGATCCCGAAGAACGGCATGCGGTTCTCCCGGGCCCACTGCACGGCGGTGATCATCCCCTCGACGCCGCGCTCGCCGAAGCCGCCGGGGACGAGGAGGCCGTCGAAGTCGCCGAGCAGGCGCCCGGCGGCGGCGGAATCGGTGAACTGGTCGCTCGCGATCCAGGTCGCCTCGACCCGGGCCTCGTTGGCGATCCCGGCGTGCACCAGCGACTCCTGGATCGACTTGTAGGCGTCCACCAGGTTCGTGTACTTGCCCACCACCGCGATGCGCACCGGGCGCGTGGGATGCAGCGCCTTGTCGACCATGGCCCGCCACGCCGAAAGGTCGGGGTCCCTGGTCTCGAGGCGGAGCCGCTCGCAGACCACGGTGTCGAGCCCCTGCTCCCGGAAGCGGAGCGGGATCTCGTAGATGGTGGCGACGTCGGGACTCTCCACCACGCAGTTGAAGTCCACGTTGCAGAACAGGGCGATCTTGCGCTTGATGTCCGCACTGATGGCCATCTCGCTCCGGCAGATCAGGATGTCGGGCTGAATCCCGATCTGCATCAGGTCGCGGACCGAGTGCTGGGTGGGCTTGGTCTTGAGCTCGCCCGCGGCGGCGATGAACGGCACCAGCGTGAGGTGGATGAAGAGGGCGTTCTCCCGCCCCACCTCCTGGCGGAACTGTCGGATGGCCTCGAGGAAGGGCAGCGACTCGATGTCGCCGACCGTCCCACCGATCTCGGTGATGACCACGTCGTGCCCCGGCGCGCTCCGCCGGATCGCGTGCTTGATCTCGTCGGTAATGTGCGGAATCACCTGCACCGTGGAACCGAGGTACTCGCCCCGGCGCTCCTTGTTGATGACGGTCTGGTAGATCCGGCCGGTGGTGACGTTGTTGAGCTGAGAGAGGGAGCGGTCGATGAACCGTTCGTAGTGGCCCAGGTCGAGGTCGGTCTCGGCCCCATCGTCGGTGACGAAGACCTCGCCGTGCTGGAACGGCGACATCGTCCCCGGGTCCACGTTGATGTAGGGATCGAACTTCTGCATCGTCACGCTGAGGCCCCGCTCGACCAGCAGGCGGCCGAGCGAGGCGGCGGCGATGCCCTTGCCGAGCGAGGACACCACCCCGCCAGTGACGAAGACGTACTTGGTGCCCTGGGTGCTGTTCATCGGGCCATTTCCCTCGTTGCGTGCCAGTGGGCTTCCGCCCGATGAAGGTCGTCCGGCGTATCCACGCCGGGAAGCACCGGCGTGGCGAGCCGCGCCACGCCGATGGTGATGCCGTGCTGAAGCGCGCGGAGCTGTTCCAGCTTCTCCGCCCGCTCCGCGTCGGTCGGTTCGAGCGCCACCCAGCGGCGCAGCGCGTCCGGCCGGTAGACGTAGAGGCCCACGTGCTGCCAGTAGAGGCCGTCGGCCGGTTCGCCGGGATCACGGCGGAACGGAATGGGAGCCCTGGAGAACCACAGGGCGCGCCCGGCGGTGTCGGTCACCACCTTGACCCGCGCAGGATCGCCGGCGAGGGCCGCGTCGAGAGGGCCGGCGCAGGTGCCGACCTCGTCGCCTCCCGCTGCGCGGGCGATCGCGCCCGCGATCCCATCCCGGTCGAGGAAGGGCTCGTCGCCCTGGACGTTGGCCACGAGGTCGGCGCCCGAAAACTCAGGGCGACGTGCGACCTCTGCCACGCGCTCGGTCCCGGTCTCGTGTTCCGGGGAGGTGAGAACGGCGCGCCCGCCGAAGCGGGCCACCACGTCCACGAC
>JBOHSQ010000167.1:0-6863 GCA_050733295.1 Gemmatimonadales bacterium | reverse complement strand
CTGCCCGCCGCGCGGGATGGCGCCGGGACGTGGTACGCCGAGCTGCGCCCCCGGGCGGGACCCAACGGCGGCGGCATCGGGGACTCGACCTGGCTGCTCCGGCTGTCCGACGGCGGGGCTCGGGCCGATACCGTGGGCGCCCTGTCACCCGCCGAGCTCGCCGAAGTGAGCACCGACCGGGGCCGTGGGTTCGAGACCCGGGTGTTGAGCGGACGCGATGGCTGGGGAGTCCGGTCCGACGGCACGGTGTGGATCGCGCGGGTGAACGGCAACCGCCTCGAGGTGCGGAGCCCCGACGGGGAAGTTCGCCGCGGGCCCCCGCTGCCCGATCCGGTGCTGCAGGTGACCCAGGCCGACCGCGACCTCTTCGTCGAGAGCTTCGCGCCCGAACTGCGGCAGGCGGCGTCACGGCTCCCCTTCGCCGAGTTCAAGCCGCCGTTCGAGCGCGCGTTCGCCGGACCCGGGGACGCGACCTGGCTGGAGAAGTCGAAGGCGCTCGCCGACTCCACCCGGCTTTACCACATCCTGGCGCCGGACGGCTCCTTCGCCCGCATCGTGCGGGTCTCCGGCTTCGGCCGGGTGCGCGGCGCGGCGCCCGACCGGGTGCTGGTGACACGGTTCGCGGACGGCACCGTACGGCTGTACGAGCAGCGGCTGCCGTGAGGCGTGCGACGTGCGACGGGGAGCGGGAGGCGGGAACCACCACCGACTGGGGCGTGAAATGCGAGGCGTGACCGTCTGCTGGCTGCTGTCCTTGGCGTTGGGGACGCCGGCAGTCGCCCAGGATACCACCACGGCCGGGCCCCAGGCCCGGCCCGAGGACGTGGCCTCGGTCGAGGCGATCCTGGCTGCGACGTACGATGTGATCTCGGGCCCTGCGGGGACGCGGGACTGGGACCGGTTCCGGTCGCTCTTCGCGCCGGGGGCGCGGCTCATCCCCGTGGGATGCGATTCGACCCGGACGACCTGCCGGAGCCGCCCGCGCACCCCCGAGGAATTCGCCCGGGACGCGGGCGAGTACTTCAAGACCAACCCGTTCTATGAGCGGGAAGCGCACCGGGTCGTCGAGCGGTACGGCCACATCGCCCACGCCTTCAGCACCTACGAGTCGCGCCGGGCGCCGGACGCCGAGCCGTTCGTGCGCGGGATCAATTCGTTCCAGCTCTTCCACGACGGGAAGCGGTGGTGGGTCGTGAACATCTTCTGGAACGACGAGGGCGCCGCGGGCCCGATCCCGGCGCACTATCTGCCGAAGCGGTAGTGCACCGCTGATCCACCGCAGAGGTGTTGGGCCTCTGCGGTGGATCAGCCCACGGGTGGCGGCGCGGCTGGAGGCGGCACCCGGTCCGCCGCCCGCCGGTTCCGGCGCTGCCCTTCCTCGTACCACTTGCGGGTGAGTTCCCCCGCCAGATCCCGGTTCCCCAGCCCGAAGGCCAGGCCCGCCGCCAGCGCCACCGCGCCCAGGATCAGCGTGAATGCCGTGGTGACGATCTCCGGCGCCACCCCCACCTGGGTGAGGGCCATGAACACGCCGATCAGCACCACTGTGGCCTTCGCCAGCTTGGCGAGCGTCGGGACTCCCGCCACGGCGCCCGCCGAGGCGAGCAGCACCACCCGCACGAACTCGCCCATGATCACGCTGAGCACCACGATGACCAGCGCCGCGATGAGCGTCGGCAGGAAGCCGATCATCGCCCCGAACATCTCGTTGATGCTCTCGAGCCCCAGCGCGGTGCTGGCGAGCAGGATCACCACCAGCATCACCAGCCAGAACGCGAGCTTCGCCACCGCGCTGCCCGGGTCGAGCCGCTTGCCGGTGCGCTCCACCGCCTCGGTGATGCCGCCGGCGTCCGCCACCGCCTTGAAGTTGAGCCGGAGCAGCGTGGCGTCCACCCAGCGCTGGACCTGCCGCGCGAGGAGGTAGCCCGCCACCAGCAGCACCAGCGCGGCCAGGATGGGCGGGAGCAGGAAGGCGAGTTGTTCGGCCCCGATCCGGAGCCGTTCCAGGAGTTGGTTCACTGAGCCACCTCGAGCACGAGCTTGCCGAACTGCTCCCCCCGCGCGAGCCGGCGGAATGCATCCGCCCCCTCGGCGAGCGGCAGGATCGCATCCACGACAGGGTGCAGCGCGGGGTCCGAGGCCGCCTCGGCGATGGCCCGGAACTCGGCCGCGTTGCCCATCGTGGAGCCCAGCAGGGACCACTGGTACCAGAAGAGCCTGCGCACGTCGGTCGTGACCATCGGTCCCGACGTGCCCCCGCACGTCACCAGCCGCCCCAGCCGCGAGAGTGCCCGGAGCGAGCGGTCCCAGGTGGCCTCGCCCACCGAGTCCACCACCACCCCGGCGCCACGGCCACCGGTGAGTTCCTTCACCACCGCCGGCACGTCCTGGGTGCGGTGGTTGATCCCGTGGTCAACGCCCAGCTCCCGGCGCGCTCGTGCCAGCTTGTCGTCGTGGCCGCTGGTGACGATCACCCTCGCCCCCAGCCGCTTCGCGATGCGGGCCGCGGCCTGCGCCACCCCGCCACCGATGCCCCAGATGAGCACCGTCTCACCTCGCTCCAGCACCGCCCGGGTCACCAGCATCCGCCACGCCGTGAGGACCGAGAGCGGATATGCCGCCGCGACTGCCCAGCTCATGCCAGGCGGCTTCCTCGCCAGGTTCCGCGCGGGCACCACCACGTAATCCGCCGCCGTGCCCGGCCGGTGCTCGCCCAGGATGGCGTATTCGCGGCAGAGCGGGGCGTCGCCGTGGAGGCACCACTCGCAGGTCCCGCAGGAGACCCCGGGGTTGAGCAGGACCTCGTCGCCCCGCTTCCACTCACCGGCCGTCGTTCCTGCCTCTTCCACCACGCCGGCGCCGTCCGACGCGCACACCTGCGGAAACCGGTACGGGAGTCCCTTCAACCCTTCGAGCACGAACAGGTCCAGGTGATTGAGCGCCGCGGCCCGCATCCGGACCTTCACGTCGTCCGGCCGTTCGACCCTCGGCTCGGGAACGTCGAGCACCCGGAGGTCGTCCGGGGTCCCGGTCCGCTCGAATCCCAGCGCGCGCATCGAAGCTGCGCTCAGCGGTAGTCGGGCGAGGAGAGCCGCACGCCGGCCGGCACGATCGCCTCGGAGGGGCTGCCGCCCCCGACCGGTACGACGACCACGGCATCGGTGGTGCCCCGCTGAACCAGGAGCAGCGCGCGGCTTCGGTCCCGGTTGACCGCCAGCCCGCGCGGCGTGCCCTCGACCCCTGCAATCGGCGTCCGGATGCCGGTCGCCACGTCCATGCGAGCGAGCTCGGTGCGGTGCGAACCCGCGTTCGGCTGGGAGGCGACCAGCAGCATCCCGTCGTCCGCCCAGGCGACGAATCGCTCCAGGGAGGCCGTGGCCGAGAAGGCACGCTCCGCGCCGGAGGCGAGGTCGACGAAGACCACGTCGGGCCGCCCGTTCTGGACGGCAACGGCTGCGATCCGGGCGCCGTCGGGAGAAACCGCCGGACCCTGCCGCTCCCGTCCGGCCGGAGTGAGCGGCCGCTGGTCTCTCCCATCCGGCGCCATGCGCCAGATGCGCCGCGTGCCGTCCCGTGCCGACACGAACACGATGCCGCTGCCGTCCGGCAGCCACGCCGGCTCACCGTCGAAGCCCGGCGCGTTGGTGAGCCGGGACGAGGCGCCACCATCGGTGTCGGCCGCGTAGAGCTCCACGTCACCGGACTGGTCGCTGGCGTAGGCGACGCGGGTCCCGTCGGGCGTGCGCCGGACCTGCACCGCGCGAGAGCCGGGCACGAGTGACCGGAACGACAAGGGATTGGCCGGATCGCCCTGCACCGTCTCCACCACCCGACCCTCCCGCTCCGCGGTGGCGACCAGGGGAGCGGTCACGTGGATCACCGCATTCGCGGTTGCGCCCCAGGGCGCGGTGACGCTCACCGTCGCTCGCCCCGGACCGGTGGCCCGGACGAGCCCGCCGCCGGCCAGGTCCGCGACCATCGTGTCGTCCGTCCGCCACCTCGACTCTTCCGGGGGCCCGAAGGCGGCGCCGGTTTCGTCCACCAGGTTTGCCGCGAAGCGGATGGTGTCGCCGGGAACGAGCCCGACGAGGCGGGGCTCAAGCTGGAGGTCGCCCGGGACCACCCGGACGGCCCAGTCGATCGGCGCGAAACCGTGCACGATCGCGCTCGCAACCGTGGAGCCGGGGGCGTCCCCGCGGAGCAGGCCGGTCGCGGCATCGTACCTCGCCACCGATGTGTCCCGCACGCTCCAGCGTACCAGCGCCTCGGGGATCGGCGTCCTGTCGGCCGCCTCGGCGCTCACGCTGAGCCGGCGCACCCCACGCAGCGGCACCAGGAGCGGCCCGCCGGTCGTCGCGGGCTCGGCCACCACCGATTCGACCCGCGGGTGCACCTGGATGGCGAGCCGGCCCTCCTGCACGTAGCCCCTGACGATCGCCTCGGCCCGGCCGGGGGCCACGCCCCGCGCTACGCCGTCCGCGCTTACCGAGAGCACAGCGGGATCACTGGAGCTCCAGGTCAGCCCCGTGGCTATGTATCTGTTGCCTTGAGAGGGCACCATCACCCGAAGCGTGTCGCTCTGGCCCGGCGCGAGGGCGCCCCCGGTGCGGGCGAAGGCGAACCCCGCCCCCTCGACGGTCACCGGGAGCGTCGCGCGGAGCCCGGCGGACTCGAACTCGACGGTGGTCCGGCCCGCCCGGATCGCGGTCACCACCCCACCCTCGTCCACCCGCGCAACCAGCGGGTCGCTGGAGCGCCACGCTCCGGTGGCTGGTCCGATCTCGCTTCCGTCACTGCGGAGGCCGGTCACCCGCGGCGAGGTGCGCTCCCCCGGAAGCAGCAGGATGGCCGATTCGGCAACTCGGAGCCTGGCGGGCTGTTCCCCGGCGGCGGCTGGTGCGTCCAGCCCGCGCACCGCCACCATGACCGCACCGCCCCGGCTCCCCGCCCGCACGTCCACCCGCGCCAGCCCCGGGCGGACCGCCGTGACCATGCCCGCCCGGTCGACCAGGGCGACTGTGGTATCGGTGGAGCTGAAACGGAACTGCACCCCGCCCAGCACGTTGCCGGCGGCATCGTAGCCGGTGGCGAGCACCGGTTTCCGCTCGCCGACACGGAGCGTCAGGGCTTCGGGGGCGACCTGTACTTCGGCCACCGCCTGGGCAAGGGCGGGGCGGGGAATCACCGGGACCGCCGCCGCGACCGCCACAAAGGCGGCGCGGGCTGCGGCCGGAACCGTGAGTCGGCGGCGGCGCATGGAATCAGGAGGCAAGGCGCCGAATGTTAGGAAGCCGGCGGCCATCATGTCCAGTTGCAGCGATGTCTCGGTCTTGCCTAACTGCGAATCATGCGCCAACTATATCCCGTTGTTTCGCAGCTCGCGCAGCGCCGGCGTCGTTCGGCCGGTGCGCACCGCGCCCTACGGCGGGGACCCGCCGCACACGCTTCCGGAGGAGACGTCATGTCGCTGGAGATGGGCTGGTCCGAGTCGTGGATGTCGCCGCCCCCCTCGATGACCCCCGAGGAACCGGCTCCGGTAGTGCAGAAGGCCGTCCGCCGCGCCAAGGCCAAGAAGGCCGTCAAGAAGGCAGTCAAGAAGGCGGTTCGCCGTGCCAAGGCGCGGAAGGCCGTCAAGAAGGCGGTGAGGAAGGCGAAGGGGCGGAAGGCCGCCCGCAAGGTCAAGCGGACCGTCCGCCGGCGCGTGCGGAAGGCCAAGCGGGTCGTTCGGCGGGGTGGCCGCAGGGTCAAGCGGGCCGTCCGAAAGGGCGCCCGAAAGGCCAAGCGGGCAGCGCGGAAGAAGAAGTAGTGATCGCGGCATTCCGCGGTCGAAGCGCCCCGCCCCTGCGTGGCGCTACGGCATTAGCTAGAGTCCTGGCAACGGGGCTCGCTGCCACCCTGGCCTGCAGCTCCGGGGGCGGGGGAACGGCGGCCCCGGTCCTGCCGGCGCCCGCCGCGCTCACGGCGGAGTTCGAGGCCCAGTTCCGGGCGTCGGCCGCGGCCTGGAACTCGGGCGATCTCGACGCTTTCATGGCGGACTACGCGCGCGACTCGCTCACCTCCTACATGGGCGGCCGGGCGCCAGTGTATGGCTGGAGCACCATTCGCGGGCACTACGAGGCGAGCTTCCGCCCCGGCGCGCGCCGCGACAGCCTGCGGTTCGAGGGGCTCGCCGCGCGGGCCCTGACGCCCACGCTGGCGCTGGTGACGGCCCGGTTCATCCTCCACCGCGGCGACAGCGTCACCGCCAGCGGGCCCTTCACCCTGGTCATGGAGCGGCGCCCGGATGGCTGGAAGATCCTGCACGACCACACCTCGACTGATCCGCGCTAGCTTCGCGCTGGCCGCGGCGGCCGGGGCGTGGGGGTGCGGGGGTGGCGACGACGGGGCGGTCGCGCTCCTCGGCGCCACCATCATCGACGGGACCGGCGGCCCGGTGCTGGTCGACGGCGGCATCCTCGTCCGCCACGGCCGGATCGAGGCCATCGGCTCCCGGGAGCGGCTCCTCCTCCCCAAGGGCGTGGACGAGATCGACCTGAGCGGCCGGTTCATCATCCCCGGCCTGGTCGACGCCCACACCACCTACCAGCCCTGGGCGGCCGACCGGTACCTCGAGTTCGGCGTGACCTCCCTGCGCGACCTCCACGGCGAGCGCGACCCGTCCCTCGCCCGGATGAAGGAATCGCGCGACTCCACCTGGACCGGGCCACGGATCTTCTCCACCGGCTCCACCATCGATGGCCCTGGCGCTCTCGCGCCGGCCACCGTGGCCGGTGACGAGCGGTCCGCCCGGCAGGCCGTGGACCAGTTGTCCGTGGGCGGCGCCGCCGGGGTGTCCGCCGGCCCGCGGCTCGAGCCCACCATCC
>JBOHSQ010000166.1:0-10922 GCA_050733295.1 Gemmatimonadales bacterium | reverse complement strand
GCCGAGGTGCGGGAGGACCAGGCCGGGCTGCGGGAGGCCCACGGCGAGGGGCGCGAGGGCCGGCTCGCGCCGCTCGCGAAAGCCCGGGCACGGCGCCTGGCACCGGACCTTACCGCCGCGGCTCCGCGTCCCGCGGCGCCCGGCCCGTTCGTCTTCGCGCCCTGGCCGCTCGCCGATCTCGTGGACCGGATCGACTGGACCCCGTTCTTCCATGCGTGGGAGTTGCGCGGCAGTTATCCGTCGATCCTCGACCACCCCGAGCAGGGCCGTGCCGCCCGCGACCTGTGGCGGGATGGGCAGGAGGCCCTCGGCCGGCTGGTCGATGGCGTGGGACTCGAGGCCCGGGCCACGGCCGCCTTCTGGCCCGCCGCCTCGGAGGGCGACGACATCGTCGTCTTCGCGGATGAGCGCCGCGCCAGCCGGCGAGCGCTGGTGCCGACCCTGCGGCAGCAGATGGAGCGCGTGGATGGGCGGGCAAACCTCGCGCTGGCAGACTTCGTGGCGCCGCGCGACTCAGGCGTGCCCGACTGGATCGGCGGCTTCGCCGTCACCACCGGTGTCGGACTCGACCGTCTCGTGGCCGATGCCGAGGCGCAGCACGACGACTACCAGGCGATCCTGCTCAAGGCGCTGGCCGACCGCCTGGCCGAGGCGCTGGCCGAGCGCCTCCACGAACGGGTGCGCCGAGAGCTGTGGGGGTACGCTCCGGGCGAGGCGCTGGACAACGCCGCCCTCATCCGTGAGGCCTACCAGGGCATCCGCCCTGCACCGGGCTATCCTGCCTGTCCCGACCACCGTGGGAAGCGGGTGCTGTTTGAACTGCTCGATGCCGAGCGTGCCATCGGCGTGCGGCTCACCGAGAGCCTGGCGATGATACCCGCGTCCTCCGTGTCGGGGTGGTACTTCTGGCGCCCGGAGGCGCGCTACTTCGGCGTCGGCCGTATCGGTCGCGATCAGGTCGAGGACTATGCCCGCCGGACCGGCGAGACCGTGGCGGAAACCGAGCGCTGGCTCGGCCCCGTCCTCGGGTACAACCGCTGACCCCTGCCCCCGCCCATCGACCCGTCCCCATGTCCTCCCTCCGCGAGTTCCTGACCGACGGTGAAGTCCGCGTCGCCGACGGGGCGATGGGCACGATGCTCTACGAGCGCGGCGTCTTCGTGAACGTCTGTTACGACGAGCTGGCGCTGCGGCAGCCCGACCTCGTCCGCGCGATCCACCGGGAATACCTCCAGGCCGGCGCCAGCCTCATCGAGACCAACAGCTTCGGCGCCAACCCCGTGAAGCTCGCCGGCTACGGGCTCGCGGACGCCACCGAGCGGATCAACGCCGCCGCTGCGCGCGTCGCGCGGGAGGCCGTGGCAGGAGATGCCCTCGTGCTCGGCGCCATCGGGCCGCTCGGCCTCCGGATCGAGCCCTTCGGGGAGACCGGCGTTGATGAGGCGCGCGCCGCGTTCCGGCGGCAGGTGGCCGGCCTCCTCGAGGGCGAGGTGGATGGCTTCATCCTCGAGACGTTCGCCGACGTGAACGAGCTGGCCTGCGCCTACCTCGCGGTGCGCGACCTCTCCGACCTGGCCGTGATCGGCCAGATGACGGTGGGCGAAGACGGCAAGACCGCGTACGGCACGGCGCCGGCCAGCTTCGGCCCCGAGCTGCAGGCGCTGGGCCTCGACGCGGTGGGCGTGAACTGCTCCGTCGGTCCCCAGGGTGTGCTCGAGGCCATCGAGGCGCTGGCGACGGTCGTTACCGTCCCGCTCAGCGCGATGCCCAACGCCGGACTTCCGCGTGACGTGGCCGGGCGGAAGATGTACCTCGCGAGCCCGGAGTACTTCGCCAGCTACGCGCGGCGCATCGTCGAGGCCGGTGCGCGGATCGTGGGCGGATGCTGCGGCACCACGCCGGCGCACATCAAGGCCACCACGGGGTTTGTGCAAAGCGTCTCGCCCCGCCATCGGGTGGCGGTGGCGGCCTTGCCCGCAGGGCCTGAGGCCCTCGAGCCGGTGCCCCTCGTGGAGCGCTCCCGGCTGGGCGCCAGGCTCGCGCGCGGCGAGTGGATCGCCACCGTCGAGATCGTGCCGCCCCGCGGCGTGGATCCCACGCCAATGCTCGACCAGGCCCGCGCCCTGGCGGCGGCCGGTGTGCATGCGGTGAACGTTCCGGATGGTCCGCGCGCGGCGAGCCGGATGGGAGCGCTCCTCTCCGGCCTCCTCGTGGCGCAGGGAGCCGACATCGAGCCGGTCATTCACTACGCCTGCCGCGACCGCAACCTGCTCGGCATGCTCTCCGACCTGCTCGGCGCCGCGGCGTCGGGACTCACCAACCTGCTCATCATCACCGGCGACCCCCCGAAGATGGGCCCCTATCCCGAGGCCACCGCCGTCTTCGACATCGACAGCATCGGGCTCACCAACCTGGTGGCGCGGCTCAACCGGGGGCTCGACCCCGGGGGCAACGCGCTGGGCGGGCAGACCCGCTTCGTCATCGGCGTGGGGGTGAACCCCACCTCGCACGAGCTTGAACGCGAGCTGTCGCGGTTCCGCTGGAAGGTGGAGGCGGGCGCGGAGTTCGCCGTGACCCAGCCGGTGTTCGACCTGTCGCAGTTCGACCGGTTCCTCGACCGGATCGCCGGGTGGGACATCCCCGTCATCGCGGGGATCTGGCCGCTGGTGTCGCTGCGGAATGCGGAGTTCCTCGCCAACGAGGTGCCCGGGGTGCATGTCCCGCCCGAGGTGCTTCACCGGATGCGGGTGGCCAGCGCCAACGGGCGCGACGCCGCGCTGGCCGAGGGGGTCGCCATCGCCCGCGAAATGTTGCAGGCGGTCCGCGACCGCGTGCGCGGGGTCCAGGTGTCCGCCCCGTTCGGCCGGGTGCCGGTGGCACTCCAGGTGCTGGAGTAGGGGGAGGGCCCGCGAACCGGCGTCCGCTTCCCGGTTCCCCGTTGCCCGTTCCCCGCCCTATCTTCCCCCAGCCCTCGATCCTCGATCCTCGACCCCCGACCCCCGGCCCCCATGTCCCAGCTCGCCGCCGCGGCACCGCCGCTCACCCACCTCTCCGAAGAAGAGACGATGCTCCGGGACGCCGTCCGCGAGTTCGCGGAGACGGAGGTGGGCCCCCACGTCCACGAGATGGACGAGGCCGGGAAGTTCCGCGCCGAAATCATCCCCAGGTTCTTCGAGCTGGGGCTGATGGGCATCGAGGTCCCGGAGCGGTTCGGCGGCGCGGGCGGCACGATCTTCCTGGTCGTGCTCGCCATCGAGGAGCTGGCGCGGGTGGACGCCTCCGCCGCGATCTACGTGGACGTCCACAACACCCTCTTCAACAACGCCATGCTGCGGTGGGGCAGCCCGGAGCAGCACGAGCGCTATTTCCCCCGCCTCACCCAGGACCTGCTCGCCGCCTTCGCGCTGTCCGAGCCGGCCAGTGGGAGCGACGCCTTCGCGCTCGAGACCAAGGCCGAGGACAAGGGCGACCACTGGGAGCTCACCGGCCGGAAGTTCTGGATCACGAACGGGGCCGAGGCCGGCATCTTCATCGTCTTCGCCAACACCGACTTCTCCAAGGGCTACAAGGGAATCACCGCGTTCCTGGTGGAGCGCGAGTTCCCCGGCTTCGCCGTCGGCAAGAAGGAGAACAAGCTCGGCATCCGGGCCTCGAGCACCACCGAGTTGATCCTCGAGAGCTGCCAGGTCCCCAAGGCGAACGTGCTCGGTCCCGTGGGCCGGGGCTACAAGATCGCCATCGAGACCTTGAACGAGGGCCGCATCGGGATTGGCGCTCAGATGATCGGGGTGGCGCAGGGGGCGCTCGCCGCGGCGACCGCCTACGTCCAGGAGCGCAAGCAGTTCGACAAGACCATCGCCGAGTTCCAGGGCGTCCAGTTCCAGCTGGCCCAGATGGCCACCGACCTCGAGGCGGCGCGCCTGATGGTGTACAACGCCGCCCGCCTCAAGGACGCCGGCCTGCCGTTCACCCGCGAAGCGGCCATGGCGAAGCTCTTCAGCTCGCAGGTGGCCGACCGCGTCACATCCCAGTCGCTCGAGCTGTTCGGGGGGTACGGGTATTCCAAGGAGTACCCGGCGGAGAAGTACTACCGCGACGCGAAGATCGGCACGATCTACGAGGGCACCAGCAACATGCAGCTCCAGACCATCGCCAAGTTGTTGCTGAAGCGCTGACGGAGCAGGGGCGGCGGGCCCGCCAGGGTCAGCCGGGTGGTGGGGCGACGGTGACGCGCCAGTGACGACAGCGTCCCACGATCCGCGACACATGCTGGCCCCCTGCGGGGATCCGACTACGTGCAGGGTCTGGCGCCCCACCAACCCACTTTATTATCGTGCAAGGTGTTAGGGTCGCGGTTCCTCCTGGCCCATTCCCGGTCCGGAAGTTGCTGTCATCATTGGCGAGGCGAGACGACAGTCGCCCCGCCATTCCCTTTTTACCGTATGGATCTGATGGCAAACTCCGCCCGGCCGGCCCACGGAGCACGATCCCGCTTTTGCGTCATTGTCGCGGGGGCGGTCGTCTTCGGGCCTCTCGCACCCGCACCGGCGGCCGCCCAGGCGCAGTCGACAGTCTCCCACCAGGTCGACGAGTGGTATCGCCGGGCCCAGCGCACCGCGCCGGGTGACTGGGGCATCGCCATCGCCGATCAGGCCGGCCACACGCTCTGGCAGCGCCGGGCCGACGAGCCGTTCATTCCCGCTTCCACGGTCAAGCTGTTTACCACCGGCTTCGCCCGGACCGTCCTCGGTTCCGACGCCCGGCGTGACACGCGCGTCCTCGGCGTCGGCCGCCTTGATCCGGCCACCGGGGAGTGGCTCGGCTCCTGGGCCCTCGAGGTGAACGGCGACCCTTCCCTCGGCCGCCGTGACGGTCGCGGGGCCTCGCTCAACGACCTGGCCCAGCAGCTCGCCGTCGCCGGCATCCAGCGAATCTCCGGTCCGCTCCGCCTGATCCAGCACGACGGCAGCGAGGCGCACGCGTGGTGGCCCGAGACCTGGGCCATGCGGCACCGCGGCCGCATCTTCGCCCCGCTTGTGGGTCCGCTCACGTACCACGAGAACGTGGTCCACTTCACCGTGCGCCCCGGCGCCCGCTCCGGCCAGCGGCCGGTGCTCGCCGCGGTGTCGCCCGCCGGACTCGACCGCCTGGTGCGCATCGAGGCCCGCACGGTGCAAGGCCGCCGGTCGCGTCTCGCCCTGCGCCAGGACAAGAAGGGTGGGTGGGTGGTCACCGGCACGATCGGCAGCCGGGCCCGGAGCCGCGGCTTCACTGCCACGACCTACGACCCGCGCGCGGTCCTCGAGGCCTCCTGGGCCCACGCGCTGGCCGGCGCCTTCATCGATTGGGACCGCGATGCGGGGCCCGTCGCGCCTGTGCTGGCACCGGCCGACGCCCTCGTGCTGGCCCGGGTGTCCTCGCCGCCGCTCGACTCGATCCTCAGCGACGTGAACCGCCGCAGCCACAACCTCGGCGCGGAGCTGCTGCTGCAGTGGGCCGGCGGGAGCGAGAAGGCGGCTGACCGCCTGGTCGCGCACGTCCGCGAGGTGGCCGGCCCGCATCACGCCGTGCACCTGGTGGACGGCAGCGGCCTCTCGGCCGAGGACCGCGTGGCCCCGGCCACCTTCATCGCCTACCTCGCCAACGTGGGCAATGCGGCCGGCGCCGACTTCCCCTACCTGCTGCCCACCAACGGCACCGGCACGCTCCGGAAGCTGGCGCGCGGGCTGCCCGAGCGCGGCGTGGTGCGCGCCAAGACCGGCACGCTCGCCAACGTCAGCTCCATCGTGGGCTACCTCGGGCACTCCGAGGGCGTCCTCCTCGTCTCCGTGTTCTACAACGGCTCCCGTCCGGGCGCGGCCCGGAGCGAGCAGTGGCGGCTCTTCCGGGTTCTCGGCGCCGATGGCATCCAGGTGCCTGAGGCGTTTACCGCGCCGGTCACCGAGCTGGGTGGACAGGACCCCGTCGCGACCCCACCGGACTCCGTTCCCAGCGGGCTCTGACCCCCGAAGGCACATCCGTAGCGGCCCGGACCCCTCGCGAGGTACGGGCCGTTCGTTATTCTTGTAGTCCCGCCGTCCGCCGTAGCCGTCCGACATCGGAGTTCGCCCGTGCGCGTCGTGAGCCTGCTGCCCGCCGCCACCGAGATCGTCTGCGCCATCGGCGCGCGCGATCAGCTCGTCGCCATCTCCCACGAGTGCGACTGGCCGCCGGAGGTCGCCCAGCTCCCGCGCGTGACCACGACACCGATCGACGTCTCGCAACCGGGCGCCATGATCGACGCCGAAGTGCGCGCAGCGCGGGAGGCCGGCCACCCGGTCATCGCGGTGGACGCCGAGGCCATCCGCGCGCTCAGGCCCGACGTCCTCCTCACCCAGGGTCTCTGTGAGGTCTGCGCAGTCGCCGACGGCGAAGTGCGCCGGGTCGCCGAGTTGATCGACCCGGAGCCGCGCATTGTCTCGCTCGGCGGGCGCGACCTGGCCGGGATCTGGCGCGACGTGCGTGCGGTGGGCGAGCTGCTCGCCCTCGATCCGGCGGCCCAGGCCCTGGTAAGGCGGCTCCGGACCCGGCTGGTCCTGCTCGAGTCCGCCACCCCCCCGCTGGCGGAGCGCCGGCGGGTGGCGGTGGTCGAGTGGCTCGATCCGGTGTACCTGGGCGGGCATTGGGTGCCCGAGCTGGTGCGCGCCGCGGGCGGTACCTATGTGGGCGCTGCCCCCGGGGACCACTCCCGCGAAACGACCTGGACCGAGGTGGCCGCGCTCGAGCCCGCGACGGTGGTGATCGCGCTCTGCGGGTTCGGCATCGACCGGGCGGTGCGGGAACTGGAGCAGGTGACCGATCCCGCGGCCCTGGCACTCCTCTCCCGGGTCCCGATCTGGGTGCTCGACGGGAATGCCTACACCACCCGCCCCGGCCCCCGCGTCGTTGACGGCGCGGAGCGCCTCCGCGCGATGATCCTGGACCACCAGCTTCCCGGCATGATGCGCTGGACGCCCGCCGCGAGCGGTGCCGCCCCGCTCGCGTGACCGACGCCCCCGACCGCTTCCACCTGCTCCGCCGGCTGCTGGATACGCCGGCGCCGTCGGGATTCGAGCTGCCGGCCGCGCGGGTATGGCGCGAGGCCGCCGCGGGCTTCGCTGATGAGGTCCGCGCCGACGCGGTGGGCAACAGCTTCGCGACGGTGAACCCGGGCGGCCGGCCCCCGCTGATGTTCGCGGGGCACGTGGACGAGATCGGCGTGATCGTGGTGCACGTGGACGACCGCGGCTTCGTCTGGTTCGACCCGGTGGGCGGCTGGGACGCACAGGTGTTCGTGGGACAGCGGGTGACCCTGCTCGGCCCCGCGGGGGCGGTACCCGGTGTGATCGGCCGGAAGGCCATCCACTTGATGGAGAAGGAGGAGCGGGAGAAGGTCATCCGCCCGCACGAACTCTGGATCGACATCGGCGCCGAGAGTCAGGCGGACGCGCTCGCGCGGGTGCGCGTGGGTGACCCCGGCGTGCTCGCGGCGAGCGCGCACGCCTTCCCCAACGGGCGGCTGGTGAGCCGGAGTCTCGACAACCGGGTCGGCGCGTGGGTGGTCCTCGAGGCGCTGCGCCTCCTCGCCGCCGACCGCCCGGCGGCCGCAGTGACGGCGGTGGCGACGACGCAGGAGGAGATCGCCTACGGGGCCGGCGGGGCCCGGGCCTCGGCGACCGGGCTGGCGCCCGTCGCGGGCATCGTGGTGGACGTCACCCACGCGGTGGACACACCCGGGCTCGAAAAGAAGCGGCATGGCGAGGCGCGGCTGGGCGGCGGGCCGGTGATCACCCGCGGGGCGGTGATCAGCCCGATCGTGTTCGAGCGCCTGGTCGAGGCGGCGAAGTCGGAAGGCATCGCGTACTCGGTCCAGGCCGCGGCGCGGGATACCAGCACCGACGCCGACGCCATCGTGTACGCGGCGCACGGCGTGGCCACCGGGCTCGTGTCGGTGCCACTCCGCTACATGCACTCGCCGGGCGAGATGGTCTCGCTCGACGATGTGGACGCCACCGCGCGGCTGCTTGCGGCGTTCGCGCGGCGGGTGGAGCCGGGCGAGGACTTCGTAGCGCGCTGAACTAGCTGCGTGCCGCCGGCGTGACCTGTGCCGAGATCACCTGCCACCGACCGTCCAGCCACACCCAGGTGTCGAGGTAGCGCGCGATCCCCGTGGTCCCATCGCTCATTTCCCACGGCGCCTCGGCATCCACCTGCACCACCTCCCCGAACACCCGGAGCACCACGCCGCGCGCCACGAGCGAGTGGTAGCACCGCGGTGCATTCCGGAGCGTCGCGAGGAATTCCGGCTTGCGGAGCCGCCGTCCCTCGCCCAGGACCACCACGACGTCCTCGGAGAGATGCTGCCGGAACCAGGTCGCGTCGTGGGACCGGGTCGCGTCGAGGTATTCCTGGTCGAGCGCGGCGACCTCCGACGCCGGGTCGCCGGGACGGATCGGGATCGGCTGCCGCGGCGGCCCGTCACCGCGGGTCCCCTGGAAGAGGGTCGTGATGCGCATGAAACCCGTCCTTGCACGGCCAGTGCGAGTGAGGACTCCGACGCCCCATCATGGGTCGGCGCCGCGCCGCGCGCTCGCCGGAATCGGCCCTGCAATCCGCCCCCGCCGGCGCGCTGATTCCAGGTCCGGATCCGGCGAGTCCGGCGCTCCGTATCCGGTCTACATTGCCGGCGTGACCTCCCGGACCGACCGATCCCTCGCGCTCCAGACCGAGGCGTGCCAGCGCGCGGTGCGCGCGCGCGACGCACGGTTCGACGGCCTCATCTTCGTGGGCATCACGACCACCCGGGTCTATTGCCGTCCGGTCTGCCCCGCGCGGGTCTCGTATCCCGACCGGCGGCGATTCTTCGACTCCGCGGCCGCGGCCGAGCGTGCCGGCTTCCGGCCCTGCCTCCGGTGCCGGCCGGAGCTCGCGCCCGGCCGGGCACTGATGGACGCGGTGCCCCGCCTGGCCCGCGTGGCTGCGCACCGCATCGAGGCCGGCGCGCTCAATGGCCACGGGGTGGCCGACCTCGCGGGCGAACTGGGCGTGAGCGAGCGCCATCTCCGCCGGGCGCTCGAGCGCGAGCTGGGCGTTTCGCCGGTCGAGCTGGCCCAGACGCACCGCCTGCTGCTCGCCAAGCGGCTGCTCGCCGACACGGCGCTGCCGGTGACGCGCATCGCGTTCGCCAGCGGATTCCAGAGCCTGCGGCGCTTCAATTCCGTCTTCCGGGAACGGTACCGGATGAGCCCGAGTGCGCTCCGCCGGGCGCCGCGGCACAGCGCAGGGCCCGGAGCGGACGCGCGGATTGCGGTGGAGCCTCCCGCAACCGGGGACCAGGTCCATCTCACGCTCGCGTACCGCGCCCCGTTCGCCTGGGATGTGCTCGCGGCCCTGTTCCGCCGGGACGCGATCCCCGGCGTGGGGACGTTCCACGGAGGCCGCTACCTCCGGACGGTGGAGCTCGCGGGACACTTCGGCGTGGTGGCGGTGGGAAATGCCGCGATGGGCGAAGCGGCGGGTCGATCGGCGCGGTCCCACCTCGACGTGGAAATCTCACCGTCGCTCCTGCCCGCGCTCATGCCACTGCTCGCGCGGTTGCGCCAGCTCTTCGACCTCGACGCCGAGCCCGCCGTCGTGGATGCCTGCCTGGCGCAGGGCGGGCTCGGCGCGCTGGTGCGGCGCTACCCGGGCATCAGGATCCCGGGGGCCTTCGATGGCTTCGAGGTGGCGCTGTGTGCACTGGTGCGGCGGTCAGCGCGCGCAGCCGGCGAACCGGCCGAAACCCTGCGCCAGGTCGTGGCGCAGCTCGGCGAGCCGGTCGACACGGGAGTGGCCGGCCTCGATCGCATGGCCCCGGACGCCGCCCGCGTGGCCGAGGCCGGTGCCTCGGGTCTCGTGGCCCTCGGCCTCCCGCGGGGCCGCGCGGAATCGGTCGCTGCCCTGGCAGGGGAGGTGGCGAGCGGCTCGCTACGACTCGAGCCAGGCAGCGACGTCGATGCCACCCGGCGGGCGCTCAGGGACATCGCCGGCATCGGCGACCGCCTCGCGACGACGATCGTCATGCGCGCCCTGTACTGGCCGGACGCGTTTCCCGCCTCGGACGCCGCACTGCAGCGTGCCGCTGGGGTATCGAGCGCTGCGGAATTGCGGGAACGTGCGGAGGCGTGGCGACCCTGGCGGGCCTACGCCGCGTTGCAGCTCTGGCTGGCTGACGCGGGGCGCTGAGCGCGGCCCGCTACCCGGCGATCGCGTCCAGTGCGCGCGACGCCGCCTGTCCTACCGCGCGGTCGGTGTCGCTCGAGAGTGCCAGCAGCAGCCGTTGGGCGCCCTGTCCGCCCGCCAGCCTGAGCCCTTCGATCGCCGTGAGGCGCGTGGCGGTGGTCTTCCGACCGCGGAACCGCCCGCCCGGCTCGGCCGCCTTGCCCAGTGCCTGGATCGCTTCCGGCGTACCGATGCGGCCGAGCCCGAGCAGCAGCTCCCGCTCCACGTCGGCATGCTGCCCCTCCTCCAGCGCCAGCGCGATGGTCATCGCCAGCCCGCGGCTCCGCGCCCCGCCGATCGCCTTGGCCGCGTCGAGGCGGACGATCGGCGAGACATCCCGGAGCGCGCGCCTGGTTCCTTCCATCGCGTCGGCGCCGTCGAGCCGGGCGAGTGCCCCTGCTGCGGCACGGCGCACCCGCTCGTCGTCGTGCGAAAGCAGGCGCGCCAGTCCCGGCGCTGCCTCGGCGAGCCCCATCACCCCGCACAGCTCGGCCAGGTTGCGCAGCACGTACCAGGCGTCGTGCGAGAGCATGTGCACGATCGACTGCGTGCCCTCGGTCATCGTCTGCAGAGCGCGGAACGCGGCCGCCCGCTCGTCCATCGTCGGCGCGGCGGCCAGAAAGTCGAGCAGGACGTCGGTCGCC
>JBOHSQ010000165.1:0-5242 GCA_050733295.1 Gemmatimonadales bacterium | reverse complement strand
GCTGGGTGCTCTCCATGACCCTGCTGGGCTACTTCCTCGCCGTCCGCTTCCCGATCATCCTGCAGCACCTGGAGAAGGTCATCCTGGTCATCGTGGCGCTGTCGTTCATCCCGCCGGTGCTCGAGATCATCCGGGCCCGCCGGGACGCACGCGCCCGGGCCAGGACCGGGAACACTCTCGACCAGTCGGAAGGAGCGCCGAGTGACTCTCCCCGCACCTGAAGCCGCGGTCTCGCCCGACTACTGGCCCGTCATCTACGTCCTCGTCCTGGCCACGTTCATCGGCCTCGGCGTGGTCCGGCGGGTCTCGCGGCTGCTCCACACCCCGCTGATGTCCCTGACCAACGCCATCTCCGCGATCGCGGTGGTGGGCTCGATCGTCGTCACCGGCGCGGAGTATCCGCGCGGGATCCGCCTGCTCGGAGCCGTGGCGCTCTTCGCCTCGATGACGAACATCGTCAGCGGGTTCCTCATCACCGACCGGATGCTCAAGCTGTTCAAGCGCCAGTGATGTCCCACATCGGCGAGCTGGCGTACCTCGTCGCCACCGTCCTGTTCATCCTCTCGCTGCACTGGATGAACGACCCCAAGACTGCCCGGCGGGCGGTCTACGCCGGCGTGGCGGCCATGACCCTGGCCGTGCTGGCCACCTGGTTCCAGCCCGGCATCGTCCACCACCTGTGGATCGTCGTCGCGATCGTCCTCGGGTTTGCGGTCGGCGTGCCGCTCTCCCGCGTGCCGCTCACCGCGGTGCCGCAACGGACCGCGCTCTCCCACGCCTTCGGCGGCCTCGCCGCCGGTCTGGTGGGGGTCGCGAAGTACTTCCTCTGGCTGGGCGAGGGGGCGGCCCAGCTCACCCCCTTCCGCACCGGCGCGATCGTGGCCGAGGTGCTGCTCGGGTTCCTCACCCTGACCGGCAGCCTGATGGCCGCCGGCAAGCTGCAGGAGCTGCGCTGGATTCCCCAGCGACCCGTCACCTACCCGGGACAGAACTTCATCAACATCGGGCTCCTCGCCACCGCGGTGGGGCTGGGCGTGCTGCTGGTGCTGCGGCCGGCGGAGCCCTGGTCCCCCTATGTCTTCGGCGCGGTCGTGGCCCTCGCGCTCACCTTCGGCGTCCTCCTGATCATCCCGATCGGGGGCGCCGACATGCCCACCGTCATCTCGATCCTGAACTCCTACGCGGGCCTGGCGGCCGTGGCCATGGGCTTCGTGCTGGACAACAAGCTGCTGGTCACCGCCGGGGCCCTCGACGGCTCGAGCGGCCTCATCCTCTCCATCATCATGTGCCGGGCGATGAACCGCTCGTTCACCAACGTGCTGTTCGGCGCCTTCGGCAGCGTCCCGAAGGCCCAGGCTGGCGGGGAGCAAGGGTCCTACAAGCAGGAAACGCCGGAAGGGGCCGCCCAGCTTCTCGAGCAGGCGCGGCTGGTCGTGGTGGTGCCGGGTTACGGGATGGCCGTGGCCCAGGCCCAGCACAAGGTCCGGGAGCTCTACGACCAGCTCACCCGTCGGGGTATCACCGTGAAGTTCGCAATACATCCAGTGGCGGGCCGCATGCCGGGGCACATGAACGTGCTCCTGGCCGAGGCCGACATCCCCTACACCGCCCTGGTGGAGATGGACGAGATCAATTCCGAGATGCCGCAGTGCGACGTGGCCCTGGTGATCGGCGCCAACGACGTGGTGAACCCCGCGGCCCGGAGCGACCCGTCGGCCCCGATCTACGGGATGCCCATCATCGACGCCGACCGCGCCCACCTGACCCTCGCCATCAAGCGGGGGAAGAACCCCGGGTTCGCCGGCATCGACAACCAGCTCTACTTCCAGGACCACACCTTCATGCTGTTCGGCGACGCCAGGGCCGTCGTCGGCGACCTGGTGCGCCAGCTGTCCGGCGGCAGCGGCATTCACTGACCCCCCACCCGGGCCCCCGATGCTGCACCTCGAGCCGGACCTCCTCCAGACGCTGACGCTCGCGGCCCTGGTCTATTTCGCCGGCCTGCAGATCCGCCGCCGGGTCGGCTTCATCGACCGCCTCAACATCCCCGCGGCGGTGGTGGGCGGGCTCCTCTTCGCCCTGTTCATCCTGGCCACGCGCGACCGACTGCTCTCGATCCAGCTCGCTACCACCGCGCAGCCGGTCTTCAACGTGGCCTTCTTCACCACCATCGGCATGAGCGCGAGTCTCGCGCTCCTGCGCGCGGGCGGGCCGCCGGTGCTGCTGTTCTTCCTCTTCTCCACCCTGTTCTGCCTGATCCAGAACTTCGCCGGCATCGGCGTCGCCCGGGCCTTCGGCGAGCATCCGCTCCTCGGCGTGCTCGCCGGGTCCGTCACCCTCGTGGGCGGCCCCACTACGGGCCTCGCTTTCGCCCCGCTGTTCGAGGACGCGGGCCTCCCGGGCGCGGGCGTCATCGCGCTCGCAGCGGCGACGTTCGGCATCGTGTGTGGCGGGCTGGTCGGCGGTCCCATCGGTGGCCGCCTGATCCAGCGCCACGGCCTCCGGCCCTCCGGCGCGATGCTCGCCACGGGTGCCGACCCGGCCGCCGCGTCCGTGATCGCGCCCGATGAGATCACCATCCCCATCGATCGCGAGGACACCCCCTTCGTGCGTAACCTCGTGGTCCTGGCCCTCGCCATGGGCGTGGGCAGCGTGGTGAGCCGCGGCATCCAGTCGCTCGGCATCACCCTGCCGGCGTACATCGGCGCGATGCTCGTCGCCTCGGTGCTCCGCAACCTCGACGACCGGACCGGATGGCTCCGCATCGACCAGAAGGTCATGGAGTTCGTGGGAAACCTGGCGCTCAACGTCTTCCTGGTCGTGGCCCTGATGGACCTGAAGCTCTGGCAGCTCGCCGAGCTCGCCGTGCCGCTCGCGTCGATCCTCCTGGTCCAGGTGGCGGTCGTGGCGCTGTTCGCCCTGACCATTTCCTGGTACCTGATGGGTCGCGACTACGACGCGGCGGTGATGTCGAGCGGATTCGTGGGCTTCATGCTGGGCACCACCGCCAATGCCGTCGCCAACATGCGGGCGCTCGTGGCCCGGTACGGCCCCGCCCCCCGCGCCTTCCTCGTCGTCCCGCTGGTCGGCGCCTTCTTCATCGACTTCACCAACGCGATCATCATTACCCTCTTCCTGAACTGGCTCCGCTGACCCGACCCGCCAGGCTGTCGTCCCGTCGTCCTGTTGTGCTTGTGTGATGTCGTGACGTGCCGTCCTGCCGTCCAGGGGTGAATTCCGGTGTCCACCAGCCCTCCAGCTTCTCAGCCATCCAGCCATCCATTCTTCCCCGACGGCCCGGGCCTGCTCCGGCGCACGCCGCGCGTCCTTGACGCCATGCTTCGTGGGCTGCCCGACGCGTGGGGCCGTGCCACCGAGGGCCCCGGCACTTGGAGCCCCTTCGATGTCGTCGGGCACCTGATCCATGGCGAGCGCGCCGATTGGATGCTACGGGTCGAGCACATCCTCGCGCACGGCCCGGCGAGGCCGTTTCCCCCATTCGACCGGGAAGCGATGCTCGAGGCCTCGCGCGGCCGGAGCCTCGATGCCCTGCTGGACCAATTCGCCGAACTCCGGAACGCCGGCCTGCACCGTCTCGCGAAGCTCCAGCTCACCGACGCCGACCTCACCCGGGGTGGACTCCATCCCGACCTCGGCTCCGTGACCCTGGGCCAGCATCTCTCCACCTGGGTCGCGCACGACCTCGGTCACCTGGTCCAGGTTTCCCGGACGATGGGCCGGACCCTTCGCGACGCGGTCGGCCCCTGGCGCCGGTACCTGCGCTACCTGGATCCCTGACTCCTCATCCGGCTCGGTTCCTTCCGCTTCCTCCCGCTGCTTCCCGCTCCGTCCCGCTCCTTGCCGCCGTTCCGCCCTTTCGCCTTGCCGCCATCTCGTTCACTTTCCCCCCGTGACCATCGACCTCGCGCAGGGCCTCGTCTACTACATCGTGTTCCTCGCCTCCACCACGTTCCACGAGGCCGCCCACGCCTGGGCCGCCAAGCGGGGTGGTGACCTCACCGCGTACCACGGCGGGCAGGTCTCGCTCAACCCGATGCCGCACATTCGGCGCGAGCCCGTCGGCATGGTCCTCCTGCCGCTGATTTCCGTGCTGCTCTCGGGATGGCCGTTCGGGTATGCCAGCGCGCCGTTCGACCGGCGCTGGGCGGAGCGCTACCCGACCCGCGCAGCATGGATGGCGCTGGCGGGACCGGGCGCCAACCTCCTGCTCGCGGCCCTCGCCTTGCTGGCCATCCGCGCTGGCGCCGCGGTCGAGGTGTTCCTCCCGCCTCGCACGGTGAACTTCGGCCAGCTGACCGCGACGCCCGATGGCAGTGCCTGGGCCATCGCCGGCACGCTGCTGGGCGTGATCCTTTCGCTCAACCTGCTCCTGGCCGCGCTGAACCTGCTTCCCTTCCCCCCGCTCGACGGCAGCGGGGCGCTGCCGCTGCTGCTGTCGGAGAACGCCACCCGCCGCTATCAGGCCTTCATCTGGGGCCATCCCGGCCTCTCCCTCCTCGGCATCCTGCTCGCCTGGCGGGTATTCGACTTCGTGTTCCAGCCGATCTTCGGGGTGGTGGTGAACCTGCTGTATCCCGGGGTCCGATACAGCTAGGTCACCGCCGAGGACGTGGAGAATTCGCGTCCTCCGCGGGGAAGGGGGTCGGGGGACAGCACCCGACAACTCTCCAAGTCTTGACAAATCTATTTGTCGGTGGCATCGTGGTCGCGTCGCCGACCCCGAGCCCGCTGCCTCGTGCCTGCCGCCCAGTCCCTCGCCGTCCTCTCCGAGCCCGCCCGCGCCGCCGCCCTCCTGCACCCGGTCCGGCGCCGCCTCCTTGCCCAGCTCAACGAGCCCGACTCCGCGGCCGGCCTCGCCCGCCGGCTCGACCTTCCGCGCCAGCGCATCAACTACCACCTGCGCGAGCTGGAGAAGGAAGGCTTGGTCGAGCCGGTCGAGGAACGCCGCCGCGGCAACTGCATCGAGCGGCTGGTCCGGGCCACCGCCCGCGGCTGGGTCATCTCCCCCGCCGCCCTCGGCCCCCTCGCCGCCGATCCCGCCGCGGTCGAGGACCGCCACTCCTCCGCCTGGCTCGTTGCGCTCGCCGCGCACGCGCTGCGCGACGTCGCCGCCCTGCGAGACGCGGCCGCCGAAGCCGGGCGCCCGCTCCCGACCCTCGGCCTCGAGACCGAAGTCCGCTTTGCCACCGCCGCCGACCGCGCCGCGTTCACCGGCGAGCTG
>JBOHSQ010000164.1:0-4459 GCA_050733295.1 Gemmatimonadales bacterium | reverse complement strand
GCGAGCAGGAGCGCCACGCCGGCCACGATGACGAGCACCAGCTGGACCAGCAGCAGGTCCTCGAACGAGGAGGGCCGGTCGAGGAGGTCGGGTCGGCTCATCGCCATGAGCATCACCGCCCACGCGGTGGCCAGGACCGCGGTCGCGGCCCCGCGCATGCGCCAGCGCAGCGTGGCCAGCACCACCGGCGGGGCGAGGAGGAAGAGGTAGGACAGGTCGCGCCAGATCCCCGCCGCCGCGAGGATGGCCAGGGCCGCGATGCCACCGATCCAGACCGGATCCGGGATCCGCGATCGGGTCACGCCCTCCGGCCGCGCCGGCCTGAGCCAGGCCAGGAGCAGCGGGGTCCCGGCGATGATCCCGACCATGTTGCCGAACCACCAGATCAGCCCGGTATCGAGGGCATTGCTCGCCACGAAGCGCCCACCCAGCACGAACGCGGCGGTGCCCACGATGGCCGAGATCAGCGGGGCGATGGCGGCCACGGCGAAGAGCAGGACGACGTCCCGGACTCGGTCCAGCCGGAAGCCCTCCGCTGCCCCACGGGCGAGGAGCATCCATCCGACCGCCGTCTCCAGGGTGTCACCGGTGGCGGAAACCAGCGCCAGGCCTGGAGGTGCGCTGGCACCCAGCATCGCCACCAGCCACGCCCCCGTGAACACCGCCGGCCAGATCCTGGGACCGATCAGCAGGGAGGCGCCGAGTGCGATGCCGCTCGGCAGCCAGACGGAGGACACGATGCGCGCGAATGGCGCCAGTGCGAGGGACCCGAGGCCGGTCGCGACGTACAGCGCGACGAACGCGACGAAGGCGATGGGATACCCGAACCGCTGGGGGGACATCGGCCGGGGGGCCTCGGGGCGAGGGGACGTCCTGACCCGAACACTACGACATGGACGCACCGCCTCGCAACGCGCCGCCGCCGGTGACGTCGACGGGGGCGAGGCCCGATCTGCTTGCCATCGGGTTCCAACGGACCCAGAATACCCGCGGCGCGACCCGGGCCACCCCGCGCGGCCCCTGGTTCCGGGTCAACTGCTTGCCCCTGAGCATCTTGGCCCTACGGTCGGAGGCGATTCGGTGAGTATCCTCTCGGACCTCTCGGCCCGGCCCGTCATCGGGCACCGTGGTGCCGCGGCTCATGCCCCCGAGAACACGATCCCGTCCTTCGCGCTCGCGCTCGAACAGGGTGCGGACGCCCTCGAGCTCGACGTGCACCTCTCCGCCGACGGGATCCCCGTGGTCATTCACGACTCCGACGCCGTCCGCACGACCGGGGTGCGCACCTTCGTGTCGCAGGAGCCGGTGGCACGGTTGCGCGAGCTCGACGCGGGAGCCTGCTTCACCCCGGACCGCGGCCGCACCTTTCCCTGGTCCGGACGGGGTGTCAGGGTTCCCACGCTCGATGAGGTCTTGGCCGCGTTTCCAGAGGCGCCGCTCCTGATCGAGCTCAAGACGCCGGCGGCACAAAAGTCGGTGCACGACCTCATCCGGCGGCATCGCGCCGAGTCCCGCATTGCGGTGGGGTCGGAGTACCACGAGGCGCTGGTCGAGTTCCGGGACTGCGACATCGCGGTAGCCGGGAGCCGGCGCGAGATCGGCGCCCATTGGGCCCGGACCCGGATCGGGCTCGGGTCAGCCCGGATGCGCTGCCGGATCCTCGCCGTACCGTGGCGCTGGTGGGGGCTGTCAGTGCCGACGAACACCTTCCTCCGCGCCGCGCACCGCGCCGGCGTGGCCGTGCACGTCTGGACCGTGGACCTGCCTTCGCTTGCCGTCACGCTGTGGCGCCGCGGCGCGCAGGGCATCGTGACCAACGATCCCGCCGCGATGGTTCGCGCCCGCGCCCGGCTCGCCGCGTGAGCCGCCGCGAGCCACGCTGGGCGCGGTGGAGCAACGAGCGGCTGCTCGGGCTCCGCTTCCCCGACCTCGACCTGACCGTCGAGGGTACGTGGGTCGAGGCGGCGGTCGGGGAGCTGCATGACGAGCTGGCGCGCAAGGGCATACTCCTCAGACCCCACGTCTGGCTGTCGCAGGAGTGGTTCTCGCCCGCCGGCGTCCCCGGCATCGCGATTCCGTTCTATCTGGCGCATCCGCGACTGCTCCGGCTCGAGCGGTCGCAGATGTTCGATGTCGAGGGCGGCGACCGCGCCGAGGCCCTCAAGATCCTGCGCCACGAGGCGGGCCATGCGGTGCAGCACGCGTTCCGGCTGCACCGGCGCCGGCGCTGGCGCGAGTTGTTCGGCCCGTCCTCACTGCCGTACCCGGAGTACTACCGCCCCAATCCCGCCAGCCAGCACTACGTCCAGCACCTCCGGCTCTACTACGCCCAGAGCCACCCGGACGAGGACTTCGCCGAGACGTTCGCGGTCTGGCTCCGTCCCCGGTCCGATTGGCGGCGCCGGTACGCCGAGTGGCCGGTGCTGCGGAAGCTCGAATACGTGGAGGAGCTGATGGCGGAGCTGCGGGGCCGTACCCCACCGGTGCGGAGCCGCCGCACGGTGGAGCCGCTGTCCCGGCTCAGGCGCACGCTGGGGGAGCATTACCGGCGGAAGCGGGAGGCGTACGCCCCGGGGTTCCCCACCGCCTATGACCGCGAACTGCGACGCCTCTTCTCCGACAGCCCGCGGCACCGCCACCTGGAAGCGGCCTCGACCTACCTGCGGCGCAATCGGGGCGCGATCCGCCGGCTGGTTTCGCGCTGGACGGACGAGTACCAGCTGACGCTCGACCAGGTGCTTGCCGACATGATCGGGCGCTGCCGTGAGCTGCGCCTCCGGGTAACCGGCGATGAGCGCAAGGTGCTGGTGGACTTTTCCGTTCTGCTCACGGTCAAGACCATGCACTCCCTCTACAGCGGCCGGCGGTGGCTCGCGCTATGAAACGGCTCCGCATCCTCGCCCTGATGCACCCGACCCTGGTGCCGCCCGACAGCCTCGATGGCCGCACCGCGGACGAGATCAACGAGTGGAAGACGGAGTACGACATCGTCACCGCGCTGCGCGGCCTGGGCCACGAGGTGCGCCCGCTCGGCGTGTACGACGAACTGGCGCCCATCCGGAATGCCGTCGAGGAGTGGAAGCCGCACGTCGTCTTCAACCTGCTGGAAGAGTTCCAGGGACAGGTGGTCTTCGACCATCACCTGGTGAGCTACCTCGAGCTTCTCGGCGTGCCCTACACGGGCTGCCGCCCGCGCGGGCTGGTCATTGCACGCGACAAGGCCCTGGCCAAGAAGATCGCGCTGTTCCACCGCATCCGGTCGCCCGGTTTCGCGGTCTTTCCCGTGGGCCGCAAGGCGCGCCGGCCGGCGAGGGTGAAGTACCCGCTCATCGTGAAGAGCCTGACCGAGCACGCCTCGGTCGGGATCTCGCAGAATTCCCTGGTGGAGACGGACGAGGAGCTGGCGAAGCGGGTGGAGTTCGTGCACGGCCGCCTCGGCACCGATGCCATCGTGGAGGAGTACATCGAGGGACGGGAGCTGTACGTGGGCGTGCTGGGCAACCGGCGGCTGCAGGCCCTCCCGGTCTGGGAGCTCACCTTCGCGAGCCTCCCCGAGAGCCACGCGGCGATCGCCACGGCGCGGGTGAAGCACGACCTCAAGTACCAGGAGAAGTGGGGTATCGACCAGCACCAGGCGAACGACCTGGACCCGGCGCTGCTGCAGGCCATCCAGCACACCAGCAAGCGCATCTACCGCGCACTCGAGCTGGACGGCTACGCCCGAATCGACTTCCGCCTGGCCGCCGATGGGAAGTTCTATTTCCTCGAGGGCAACCCGAACCCGGAAATCGCGGAGCGCGAGGAATTCGCCCAGTCGGCGCTGGCCGCGGGCCTCTCCTACCCCAAGCTGCTCGAGCGTATCGTCGGCCTGGGCATGAGCCGGCACCGCGCGTATGACGAGGGGTAGGCCCAGGAACCCCCCGGAGGACCGATGACCGAGTCCCTGCTCGCAGGCAGCCCGCGTGCCGCGCGCCTCGGCGTGCCCGGGCCCGCCACGCTGCCTCTGCTGCCCGTCCTGTATCTCGCATGGGCCGATGGCGACCTCGAGGCCGACGAGGTGAGCCGCCTCCGGGAGCGCATCTGCTCCACCCAGTGGCTCGGCCCCGCGGACCGGGAGTGGCTGCGCGGGTGGCTCGATCCCGCCGATCCCCCGACGCCGGAGGACCTCGCCGCCCTGCGGCGCACCGTCCGCGTGAGGGCGATGGCCGTGCCCGACGGCGGACGCGCGTCGCTCTCGGCGCTCGGCCTGGAGCTCCAGCTCCGCGCCGCCGAGGGAGGAGAGGGGCCGTGGACGTCGCCCGAAGCACGGACGGCGCTGAACGAACTCTGGTCCGACCTGGGACTCGACCTGCCCTCCGCGCTGGCCGAGCTCGATCTCCCGCTCCCTCCATCGCCGGCGCCGTCGCCTCCCGAGCCGCGCTGGCCGATCGACACCGCCACCCTGCGCGCATTCCTCGAC
>JBOHSQ010000163.1:0-3454 GCA_050733295.1 Gemmatimonadales bacterium | reverse complement strand
CCAATGAAACCCCAGACCGACTACATCCGCCACGCCGCCCGGCTCGCGCGCAAGCTTCAGCTGGAGGGTGCGATGGGCGGTGCCGGCGCCCAGCCAGACACCGAGTTCTGGAAGACCCTGGCCAAGGCACTCGAGGAGATCGCCGCCGGCCTGGAGCAGGTCTCCAAGCGGGAGTAGGCCGTCCTGATGCAGCCGGAGAGCTGCCACCATCGCGCCAGAGTCGCGACATCATTGCGACAGTGGCGCCCAAGTTGCGCCTGTTGGGGGCCGAGGAGACTATTCCTCCGTGCCGTCCTCCCCTCGCTCCGCCCAGGCAGGAGGGCCCCGCCGCCCCCCTCAGCGACCGCCTAACCCGGCCCCCACCGAGGTACCTCCGGGCATTCGCTTCATCCAGTATCGCAAGGATCTGGACCGCCTGGTCGCCGAGTGGTCGGGCGAGCCCCTGCTGGCGGTCGACACCGAGGCGGCGAGCTTCCACCGCTACAACGACCGGGTCTACCTGATCCAGCTCTCCACCCCCTCGGCCACCGCGGTGGTGGATCCCCTCGCGGTCGATGACCTGGGCGGCCTGGGTGCGATGCTCGCCGACCCGGAAATCGAGATCGTCTTTCACGACGCCGACTACGACCTCCGCCTCCTCGACCGCCAGTACGGCTTCCGGCCCACCCGGCTCTTCGACACCCGTATCGCGGCGCAGCTCCTGAATGAGCCCGGGGTAGGGCTGGCCGCGCTGCTGGAGAAGTACCAGGGGGTGAAGCTCGACAAGAAGTACCAGCGCGCCGACTGGTCCGCGCGCCCGCTGAAGCCCGGCATGCTGCGATACGCCGCCCTCGACACCACCCACCTGCCCGCCCTGCGGGGCATCCTGCGGGACCGCCTCGAGGAGGCCGGCCGCCTGGAGTGGGCCACGGAGGAATTCGCCCTGCTCGAACGGGTGCGCTGGACTCCGGCGGAGGATGGGGACCTCGCCTTCCTGCGGCTCAAGGGTGCGCGGGCGCTCAAGGGGCGTCCGCTGGCGGTGTTGCGGGAGCTGTACGACTGGCGGGAGGGCACTGCGAAGCGGCTCGACAAGGCCGCGTTCCGGGTGCTCGGGAATGAGGCGATCTTCGCGATGGCCAAGGCGCCGCCGGAGACCTCCGAGGCCCTGGCAGCGATCCCCGGCGTGGGCGCGGAGCTGGTGTCCCGGCGGGGCAAGGAGGTACTCGCCGCGGTGCGCCGGGCGATGACGCTGCCCGAATCCCAGCTTCCGAAGATTCCGCGGGGGCCGCGGCACAAGCCCGACCCGGCCTACGAGGCACGGCTGGAGCGGCTCAAGGCCGCGCGCAACGAGCTGGCCGCGAAGCTGGGCCTGGCGCCAGGGGTGCTCTGCCCCAATGGCACCCTCGAGGCCATCGCGCACGCGGTGCCGGCCACGCTCGAGGAGCTGGCCGGGGTCGAGGACGTCCGCCGCTGGCAGGTGGAAGCGGTAGGGAAGGACCTGCTGGCCGCGCTCGCGGCCGGTTGATCAGAAGCCCAGGAACGACCGGATCCGCGGGTCGATCTTCTCGGGCGTCCAATAGGGCTCCCACACGATCTCTACGTCGACCGAGTTCACCCCGTCGAGGTTCGCCACGGTCTCCTTCACGTCCTGCGTGATCTCGGGCCCGGCCGGACATCCGGGCGAGGTGAGGGTCATCCGCACGTGCACGTCGCCGGTGTCGGCCACGTCCACGCCGTAGACCAGTCCCAGGTCCACGATGTTGAGGTTGAGTTCGGGGTCCTTCACCCCGCGGAGGGCCTTCTTGATCTGGTCGGCGTCGGGCATGGTGCTCATGGTCTGCTCGGGACTGGCTGGATTCTAACCTGATCCGGGATGCCCGGCCGAGTCCGGCCCGGCCCAGCCACCCTGGCTCACGGGACTCTGCACGCCGCTCCCTCCCCCGGCACCCCGTGCTTCCGCCGCGCCACCCAGTCATACACCGCGCGCGTGACCGCCGGCATGCCGGGAAGCAGTGACAGCGGCCGGAGCACCGCGCCGCCGGGCAGGTGCCGCAGCAGCTCCGGCACCGCATTCCCGCCCCCCAACGCCCGGCCGTCCGGCAGCACCAGGTGGGATGCACGCTGGAGGTCGGCGTCCGGGATCCGCTCGAGCTCGGGGGCGCCAGCCCGGGCGTTGAACGCCACGTAGTCGAACGCGTTGCGCCGGTCCCAGCGCCTGAGCCAGCCGATCGACCGGGTGCAGAACCCGCAGTCGGAGTCGTACAGCACCACCGGCCTCAGCAGCGCCACTGGACCTTCCTTTCGATACACCCTTCCACCGCGCCCACGACCGCGTCGGCCACGCTGGCGCGGATCTCCCGCATCAGGTCGAGCGAGCGCCGCCGATTCGCCGCGAGGCTCCGGTTGGTGAGGAACACGACGAACAGGTCGCGCGCGGGGTCGATCCAGACCTGCGTGCCGGTCCAGCCGGTGTGGCCGTACGCCGCGTCCGAGGTGAGCGTCCCGAAGTTCGACGGCTCTGGAGTGGTGCGGTCGGGAGTGTCCCAGCCGAGCAGCCGGGTGCCTGCGCTCGAGTCGCGCACCAGGAAGGTCTCGATGCTCGAGGCGGTGGCGAACCGGGTCGTGTGACCCGCCGCCTCGCCCTGCGCCAGCCACACTTGCGCGTAGGTCGCGAGGTCGGCCGCCGTGCCGAAGAGGCCGGCGTGCCCCGCGACGCCACCAAGCCGGCGGGCCGACGGATCCTGCGGCACGCCCCGCACCAGGCGGCCCCGCTCGATGGCCGCGGGCGCCACCCGCGGCCGGAGCTTCGGCGGCGGCCGGAACATGGTGCGCCGGAGCCCGAGCGGCTCGAGCACCTGCTCCCGGGTGATCACGTCGAGCGGCTTGCCGGTCACCGACTCGAGCACCAGCCCGAGCACGATGGCATTGAGGTCGCTGTACCGCGCCGCAGTGCCCGGCGCCGTGACAAGCGAGTCCGCGAGCACCAGTGCGAACGCCGAGCCGCGCGTGGGGGCGCGGCGCCAGAGGTTTATCGCCGGGCGGAGGCCGCTGGTGTGGTTGAGCAGCATCCGCACCGTGACCAGGTTCTTGGCCCCCCCGCCGAAGGCGGGGACATACAGCACCACCGGCGCATCCAGCTCGAGCAGGCCCTGCTCCGCGAGCCGCAGCGCTGCTGGCATCGTCGCCACCACCTTGGTGAGCGACGCGAGGTCCCACAGCGTCGAGTCGGCGTGCGCGAACCCCGACTGCCGGCTGAACGTGAGCCTGCCGTAGCCCTTCCGGTAGAGGATCGTGTCCCGCCGGCCGACCACGAGCGCGGCGCCGGGATAGACGCCGCGCCGGATCCCGGCACGGATGACCGAGTCGGCGGCGCGGAAGGACTGGGCCTGGAGCGGTTCGCGCGGCGTTGCGGCCGCGAGCGCGAGGACGGCGGCGACCAGCGCCGCCACGCGCAGGATCGTCACGGCCGGGTGCG
>JBOHSQ010000162.1:0-9064 GCA_050733295.1 Gemmatimonadales bacterium | reverse complement strand
GGCGGGTCGGCCCAGAACGACTTGTAGTACGCGCCCCGGTAGTAATAGCAGGTGAACCGGAACCCGCCCGGCGCCCACAGGATCAGGATGGCCGGTGAGAACGGCAGCCACGCCGGCCACCAGCCGGGCTGGGGGCCGAGCAGCGCGTGCGGGGAGCTGCCGTACAGCTCCGGCGAGTAGAACGGCGACAGGTAGGGCCCGAAAGTGTAGTGCGCGTTCTGCAGGGCGGCCCAGGTGGCGTAGACGATGAACCCGGTGACCACCGTGAACACCACCAGCGGCTCGACCCACCAGGCGTCGCGCCGCGACGTCTGGCCGAACGGCTGGTGGAACACCGGGAGGTCGGCGTGCGCCATCAGGAAGCCGGCTTGAGGACCATCAGGAACACCGCGGCGAGCGGCGTCACCAGCGCCACGACACCCCAGAACGCCCACTGCTTCGAGAGCTTCGCGTAGGCCGCCGTATCCCACGGCCCGCCCGAGGCCCCCTGCCGGGCCACCTCGCGCATCGCACGCTGCAGCGGGGCCAGTCGAAAGCCGAAGACGATGCCCGCGATGCCCAGGAGCACGATCCCCTGCCAGATCCATCCCGTGCCCAGGATCGGCAGCCTGCCCGTGATCGCGGCGGCCATGCCGAAGATGGTGAGCAGCACCACGCCGGGCACCGTGAACACCCGGTCGCTCCAGATGATGCCGTCCATCACGTGGGCGATGATGCGCGCGTCGCCGGTCCGGTCGGCGTGGGCCTTCCAGAAGATGCCGGTGATGATGTTGCCGAGGAACAGGACGACGGCGAGCACATGGAGCGTCTTGAGTGCGAGGTACATCGCGGCTTCCGGCGTCGGGGCTCGCTCAACCTATGGACGCCCGGCCGCGCCCGCCAGTTCTGCTTCCCCGTTCACCGAGGCCCCGAACTCCGCTTCCCCGATCGAACGCCGCCGACCTCCCGTTCACCGCTCACTCTTCCAGCTCCATCCCCCACCGGATCAGCGACACCGGCAGGCCACCGTACGCCAGGAAGTCGTCGTGGAAGTCCCGCAGCGAGAACGCGGCGCCGTCCCGGCGGCGCCGGTCCTCCCTGAGCGCCAGGATGTCGCGCCGCCCCACCGCGTAGGACAGTTGGTAGGTGGGCCACGCGCAGTAGCGCCGCACCTCCACCGCCGCCTGCGCCCGCTCGATCGGCACCTTGGCGACCAGCATCTCCTCCGCCTCCGCCGGCCGCATCCCGCGGGTGTGCAGGCCCACATCGAGCAGGATCCGGATCGCGCGCCAGAGCAGGTGCACTCGCTGCAGCAGCCGCTCCTCCCTGCTCCGGAAGAATCCCTGCTCCGCCATCAGCTCTTCGGAGTAGAGCGCCCAGCCCTCGATCGTCACCGGGGTCCACACGTGCCGCCGCACCCGCGAAGGCAGCGCCGCGATCGTCCCGAAGTGCAGGTGGTGCCCGGGGAAGCCCTCGTGTGCGACCGTGATCGCCACGTCGTGCCGCGACGACGACCCGCGGCGGTCGCCGGCCGCGGCCCCCGGCGCCGGCGGTCCGTTGCCGTTCGCCTCCGGGGGCGTCACGTAGAAGTAGCCGGTGCGGTCGGCGAACAGCGCGCCGGGCGGCGCGTAGGCGGCGAACGGAATGAGCGGCCGGAGGAATCCCGGCGTCGGCAGCACCTCGAGCCGCGCGTCGGGCAGCGCCACCAGCCCCTGCTCCACCAGGAACGCGCGCGCCCGGTCCGCCTCGCCGGCGAAGAGCGCCACCGGGTCGCCGGTGAGCCGCTCGGCCCGCACCCGCTCCACCACGTCGCGCCACGGCTTGCCCGGCTCCAGCTGCGCGGCGAGGGCCGCGACCTCGGCCTCGATCTCCTCCACCAGGTGGAGCCCGTACCGCCACAGCTCCGGCGCTCCGTGCCGGATGGCGTGCTCGTGGTGCAGCCGGCGGTCGAACTGGTCCTCGCCCACCGCGAACGCGAGTTCATCGGGGTCGGGCACGATCTCGCTGTCGAGCGCCTGCCCGAACCGCTCGAGGGCGGCGGCGGCGCGCTCCGCCGCCTCGGCCAGGTCGGCGGCCATTTCGGGCCGTCGGCGCCCGTGCTCCCGCGCCACCTCGCGCACCAGCGCGGTGCCGCCCACGAGCATGTCGCGCGCCAGTGACACGAACACCGCCGGCGGCTGCGACAGCGTCTCCTCCGCCCGGCGCAGGTAGCCGGGCGCCCCGTCGAGTCGCGCCAGCGCCCCGCGCGCCCGGAGCACCGGGTCGCCCACGTCGCGGAGGATCAGGGTGTGAAGCGCGTTGAGCAGGTGGCCCAGCCAGAACGCAGGATTGCGCCGGTGCGGCGCCTCGTTGGCCAGCCGGATGACCGTGACCCTGAGCTCGTCGAGCAGGGCGGTGCGGTCGATCTCTTCCTGGGTGTCTTCGATCTCCAGCTCCTCGAGCGCCGCGGCCAGCGCCCGGCAGCCCGCGAGGTGCACGCGTATCGAGTCCGCGTCGTACTCGCCCAGCCGGCCGTCGTGCTCCAGCGCCCCCGCGGCCGATGCCCCGGCGGGGTCGAAGTGCCACTTGAGGTCGAGCCACGACTGGCAGAGCTGGTCGAGCGACACGCGCGTCAGTCCTCCGCAGCCAGGGTCGAGTCGTCGCCCAGCGACACGTCCACCGCTTGCACCCCGCGCACCGCTACGCGGTTCCCCAGCAGCGCGCGTTCGAGCCGGGCGTCGAGCAGTGTGGTGTCGCGCCCCACGATCGCATGCCGGAGCGCGCCGCCGCTCACCCGCACCCCCGCCTCGAGCGATACGTTGGGGCCGATCTCGCACCGCTCCAGCGTCACGCCGTCCTCGATGAACACCGGCTCGTGGATGGTGACACCGGGCCAGCCGTCGCGCGCGCGGCGCGCGGCGCCTTTGCGGAGCAGGATCTCGTTGGTCTCGAGCAGGGTGCCGGGGGCTCCGCAATCATACCATCCCCCCACCTCCGCCGTGAGGATCCGCCGGCCCTGCTCGATCATGTGCTGGAAGGCGTCGGTGAGGTACCACTCCCCCTGGTTGGCCGGCCGGGCCAGTACGTGGTCGATGCCGCGCCACAGCGCCTCCACGTCGCGGATGTAGTAGAGCCCGATGTTGGCCAGCCGGGAGATCGGCTCCTTCGGCTTCTCCACGATCCGCGTCATGTAGCCCTGCGCGTCGGTCACCACCACCCCGAAGCGCTGGTAGTCCTCGACCTCCTTGGCCCAGATGATCCCGTCGGCGTCGGTCCGATTGACCAGCGTGAGGTCGGCCTCGAACACCGTGTCCACGAACACGATCAGCACCGGCTCCCGCACGAACGGTCGCGCCAGGTTCACCGCACCCGCCGTGCCGTCCTGCACTGTCTGCTCGATGAACCGGGAGGGCAGTCGGTAGCGGTCCCGCGCATGCGCCTCCACCGCCTCCTTGAGGTGCCCGGTGATGTAGATCAACTCGCTCACGTCGAGCCCGTCGAGCCGGTCCATCACCCAGTCCATCACCGGCCGTCCCGCCACCTTGAGCAGCGGCTTGGGCACCAGGTGGGTATGGGGCCGGAGCCGGGTGCCCTTGCCGGCGAGCGGGATTATCACCTGCATCAGCCGGCTCTCCCGTAGCGGTCCTCGAGCCGCACCAGGTCGTCCAGCTCCGGGGTCGAGGCCTCGAGCACGTCGGAGTCCACCACCGCCTCGATCTGGTGGATCATCCCCGCCGGTATGTGCACCGATTCCCCGGCCCGGAAGGCGCGCTCCCGCAGCGCCTCGCCCTCCTTCACCCGCAGCCGCAGCTCGCCCCGCAGGACGTGCATCGTCTCGTCCTTGCGGTTGTGGTACTGCAGGCTGAGCACGTGGCCGGCCTTCACGTGGAGCACCTTGCCCACGTAGCGGTCGGTGCGGGCCCACACCAGCTCATGGCCCCAGGGCTTCTCCACTCGGTAGGGAACGTCGGGCATCAACTCTCCGCGGGGATGAGCACGAACGACGATGGGACGGTCGGGCAGGCACGGACGCAGGTGCCGCAGCCGATGCAGCCCTCGGCGTGGATCACCGGGTGGCCCTGCGCATCCATCGAAAGCGCGTCGGGCCCCACCGGGCAGACCTCGGCACAGCGCCCGCACGGCGTGCCGTGGAAGGTGACGCAGCGCTCCGGCATCAGCTCGAGCCGGCCCAGCCGGTAGCCGTCCCAGCCGTCCGCCGGCAGCGTGAGCGCGTCGGTCGGGCAGGCGCGGGCGCACGGCATGTCCGGGCACCCGATGCATGGCTCGGTCGCGACGTCGATGCAGGGCGTGCCCGCCGCCAGTCCACCCGAAGGCTCGACCAGCCGGATCGCCTTGGGCGGACACACCGCGGCGCACTCGCCGCAGCGGGTGCAGGCCGCCAGGAACGCCACTTCGGGCAGTGCCCCCGGCGGCCGCAGGTACCGGCGCTGCACCACCCGGTGCTCGGCCCGCGCCATCAGCCCTTCGGCCCACTCCCCCAGGGTGGCGCGAAAGAACTGGCGGCGGGTGCCGTCGGAGTGGGTCATCTGGGCTCCCGGATGTGCAGGAATCTACAGGGGAAAGCGAATGGGCGAGGAGGGCGCAACCGGGCTTTCGGCGTGACCCGGGTCACGATTCGCCCCGGTGTCCGCGGTCACAGGCCGTCCCGGGGCCCGCTGGCCACTTTCGCGGGGCAGGCCAACACCGACCCCGAAGGAGGAATGCATGGCATCCCGACTGCGGACTTGCGCCATCGCGGCGGCCCTGCTGGCGTCGACCGCCATGATCGCGGAGGCGCAGACCCACCGGCTGCACCTGGGGCCGCGGGTCTCGTACCACTTCGACGCCGAGGAGTTCGGCCTGGGCGCCCAGTTCAGCGTCCCGGTCGCGGACCACCTCGAGTTCTACCCTTCGTTCGACTACTTCTTCGTCGACCCGGGCTCCCTCTGGGCCCTGAACGCCGACATGAAGTACCGCTTCGCCGGCCAGGGCCTCGACTGGGCGTACGCCGGCGCCGGACTCGGCCTGGCCAATGCGGACCCGGGCGGCTCCGTGGACGGTGAAACCGACGCAGGCTTGAACCTGCTCTTTGGCGTCGAGTCCCTGAAGGGATGGGTCCACCCCTTCGCGGAAGGCCGCTTCGTCGTTGCGGACGAAACCGGCTTCCAGGTCTCTGCCGGCATCAACTTCACCCTGGGCCGGTAAGCGCATCCGGCCGGCTCGAGGTGAAGAGCCCCCGCCCCGGAAATCCGGGACGGGGGCTCATCTCTCTCGACTTGGGTGGTGGGGCGGGGCCGCCCGCCCAGCCATCGTGCCGTCCTTGCTAGTCGAGGCGCTCCTCGATCTGGTCGATGATCACGTTGTCGCTCAGCACCCCGGCCTGGTCGCCGGCGTCCTGGTCGAGCGTGAGCTGGCGCTGCCACAACTCCAGCAGGTCGAGGTCGATGCTCCCGACGGACCGGTAGCGGAGCTGCAGGTCGAGGCTGCCGAGTTCGGTGCGGATCGCCGCCTGCCGGGCATCCTCCTCGTCCTCGGCCGCGATCGCGGCGGCGAGATCGGCGAGCGCGTCGTCCACCTGTTCCTCCAGCATCGGCGGCACGTCGCCCGCCTTGAAGACGTTCCAGGCTATCGTCATGGCCGCGAGTGCCGCTGATGCCGCAGTCCAGTCCCCCGACTCGGCGGCGTCGTGGGCGTCGATGGCGCCGTTGCGCAGGGTCACCAGCGCCGCTGGCGTGGGTCCGGTGAGCGCATCGGTGGGCACCGCGAGGGCTAGGGCCTCGAGGTCTCCATCATTGGAAGCGCTGATGAACTCGCCATAGCCGGGCGCGAAGGTCTTCTCCTCGAGCAGGCCGTCCTGATGCAGCTCCTGCACGATCAGCGCACCCGGGACAGGACCCGTCGGACCATCCACGGTAACACCGGTCGCTGTCGCGCTGACTTCCTCGAAGACCAGCCCGCAAATGTCCTCGGGCCGCCACACGTTGCCGACCTGGGGGTTGGCCGGCATGATCATCGCCGGCCGGCCGTCGGTCCCGGCGAACCAGGTGCCCTCGGTGTCCACGACCACGCCGTCCTCATAGTCGAACACGAACTCGCCGAAGTACCAGACCGCCCCATCGTCGGCCTGGGCGTAGTGGTCGATGGCGACCTCGTGGATCCGCCCGTCGAGCAGCGCGACGAACTGCGAGATGCGCGTCTCCACCGGGCGGGGGGTCAGGTCGAAGACCCGGGTGTCGTCCAGCGTGGTTACCTCGATCCGCAGCGAAAGTCCGTCCACGTGCCCGAACAGGAGCACCCGCTCCTGGCTGCTCACCGGGAAGAGCGGGTTGTCGATGTCGGTGGGGTCCGAGAACTCCGGCTTCTCGAGGTCGACCCGCGCGCTTCGGGGCGCGATGGGCAGCGGGTTGCCCTCCTCGTCGCGGCAGATGCCTCCCTTGCCGACGCCCCCGGCGCTCGCCAGGACGGACGGCGAGGTGGGCGTGCGGTCGTCGTTGCAACCCCAGGCCGCGACCGCCGCGGCCGCAATCGTGGCCATGACTGTGGGGATTCGCCTGGTCATGGGCTCCTCCATCGATGCGTCTGCTGGTGACTCGATGCGTATCCGGCGGTAGGAGCCCTCGAGCGGGAAACTTGTGACCGTCGCTCGGCGGTCTGGGCCGTCCTGCTCGCGGGCTTCGCGGCCACCAACGAAGAACCCCCGCCTCACCAGATGGTGGGGCGGGGGCCTGCCATCCTGCCGTCCTGCCATCCTACTTCGCCAGCAACTGCCTCCGGAGCGTCGCCAGTCGCCGGCGGAGCGAGCCGTCGTACACCCGCGATCCGATCCGCACCGTGGCCCCGCCCACCAGCGCGGGATCCACCGAGAACGTGGACAGCACTTCCTTGTCCAGAGCGCGGCCCAGCGACTCGGTGACCGCGGCGCGGGTCTTCGCGTCGGTCTCGCGCGCGAGGGTCACGTGGGCCCGCACCCGCCCCAGCTTCCCGTCCACCAGGTCGGTGTACGCCGCCGCGATCTCCGCGATCATCCCCTGCCGGCCCCGCTTCACCACCGCCTGCAGGAACCGGGTGAACTCGGGCGGCGCGTCGCCCAGGGCCGAGCCCAGCAGCTTCACCTTGGCCGCCTTCGGTACCCGCGGCGACATCAGCACCGCCTGTGCCCGGGTCGAGGCCGCCACCGCTCCCGCCACCGCGTCCAGCCAGTCGGCGTACTCCACCGTGCCGCCGGTCCGCTCGCCCAGGTCGAACAGCGCCTCGGCGTAGTTGCGCGCGACCAGCTCCACACTCACTTGCCGCGCTCCATCGAGCCGATGAACTGCTCCACCAGCTCGCGGTCGGCCTTGGTGTCGAGCCGCTGGCCCACCAGCTTGGCCGCGGCCGCGAGCGACAGGTCCACCGCCTCGCGGCGCAGGTCGGTGATGGCGCGCTCGCGCTCGGCGGCGATCTCCCGCCGCGCCCGCGCCAGCAGCTGGTCCTGCTCCTGCCTCGTCTTCTCCACCGCCACGGCCCGCTCGCGCTCGGCCGCGGTGCGTGCCTCGGCGATCATCCCCTGCGCCTGGCTCCGCGACTCGCCCAGCAGCTTCTGCTGCTGCTCGAGAGCGGCCTTGGCCCCGGTGTGCAGTCGCTGGGCTTCGTCCAGCTGGCGCTGGATGGTCCGCTCGCGCTCCTCGGTCGTCTTGAGGATGGCGGGCCACGCGAACTTCTTCAGCAGGAAGAAGAGCGCGATGAACACCACCCACGTCCAGAAGAAGAGCCCGAACTCGACCTGGAAGGGCGTGATCGGCCCGTGCGCCTCCTGGGCAGTCTCGAGCAGCGCGAGCAGTACCGTCGTCATGTCCGCCTCGTTACGCGATCAGCTTGAACAGCAGCGCGAACACCAGCGCGATGATCGTGGCGCCCTCGAGGAGCACCGCGAAGAGCAGGGCGGCGCCGCGGATCTCGCCGGCCGCCTCGGGCTGCCGGGCGATCGCCTCGGCCGCCTGGCCGCCGATCCGGCCCAGGCCGAGTCCGGCGCCGATGATGGCCAGGCCGATGCCCAGGCCTGCGCCCAGGAGCGCGTTGGCGTTCTTGGCAGCGGCCACGATGTCGGTGGTGGCCACGGCTTCCTGCAGGAGCGCGAAGAGCTGCATGGTCGTTAGTCCCGTATCCCGTGGAAGGGTGATGGTGTCTGCGCCTGCCGGCCCCTCGGCCACCCCTTCCGTGCGGCCGCCGTCCGGTCGCCCGCCCCTGCCCCGGAGGGCGGCGGGCCTCGCCGGCCACCCGGCCGGCTACATGCGGAGCGCCGTTGGCGCTGTGGGCTCCGCTCCTAGTGCTCGTGCTGCATCAGCCCGATGAACACGGCGCTGAGCAGCGCGAAGACGTACGCCTGCAGGAACGCCACGATCAGCTCCAGCAGCATGATGCCGAGCACCAGTGCCGCCGTGACGACGCCGATCCCCCAGTTCCAGATCTGCAGGTTCCCGAACAGGAAGATGATCCCGAACAAGGACAGGATCACGAAGTGACCCGCCGTCATGTTGCCGAAGAGACGGACCGCCAGCGCGAACGGCTTGACCAGCTTGCCCAGCACCTCGATCGGCGCCATGCCGATGCTCATCGCCACCGCGCCCGGCCCGTGCAGCCCCGGGACGTGGGGGAAGATGGTGTGGAAGTACCCCTTGGGCCCGAGCGTGATGAACCCGCCGATCTCCACCGTGAGGAAGGTGAGGATGGCGAGCGCGCCGGTGACCGCCAGGTTGCCCGTCGGGCTCGCACCCCAGGGCACGAGGCCCAGCAAGTTGGCGTAGAGGACGAAGAAGAACAGGGTCATCACGAACGGGGCGTACCTGGCCCCCGTCTCGCGCCCGATGTTCGCGATGGCGATGTCGTTCCGGACGAAGAGGACCAGCCCCTCCATGGCGGCGCCGAACCCCTTGGGCGCCTTTTCCGCCGCGCGTTGGCGCTGGAGCGCCCGGCCCGCGAGCCACATCGACAGGAACACCAGCCCCGCCGCCAGCAGCATGTAGATGACGTGCTTGGTCGGCGAGAGGTTGATGGTGAGGGGACCGAGGTGGATGTCCGGCCACCGCGGCAGGTGGATCGTGCCGAAGGGGTACAGGTCGATCTGCCA
>JBOHSQ010000161.1:0-11716 GCA_050733295.1 Gemmatimonadales bacterium | reverse complement strand
ATCCCCACCTTCATCCGGCGGCAGATGGACTGATGCGACGCTGGCCCTGGACCCTCGCCGCGGCGGGGATCGTCGCGGCGGGTGCTGCCGCGGCCCTCTCGGATGCCTGGCCCTGGCCACGCCTGCACGTGGCGCCGGTCATCGTCATCGACCGCGCCTGGCTCGAGGACGCCGATACCCTGCGTGCCGGTGAGACGCTCGGCGAGCTCCTCGACCGCCGCCACGTCGTGGGACTCGACCTCGCGGGCCTGGGCCGCAGCACCGGGTTTGACCCCGCGCGGGTCCGCGCCGGCCTGGTCTTCAACTTCCGCCGCTCGCTCGACGACAGCGTCCCCGCCAGCATCACCGTCCGCACCTCGCCCGAGCGCCGGGTGCGGTTCATTCGCACTGCGGACGCCTGGGGCGCCGAGTCGGAGGACATCCGCTGGCGCTCCGAGACCGCCCGGGTCGAGGGCGACATCGCCTCGTCGCTCTACCTCGCGCTCGATGCCGCCATCGACGACCAGCTGCTCGACGGCGGGGAGCGAACCCGGCTCGCGTGGGATCTCGCCGACGTGTTTGCCTGGCAGGTGGACTTCACCCGTGACATTCGCGAGGGCGACCGGTTCCTGGTGCTGCTCGAGCGCCAGGTGAGCGAGGAGGGCGAGGTCCGGTTCGGCCGCGTGCTGGCCGCGGAGCTGCGCGCTGGCGGGAAGGACCTCACCGCCTTCCGCTTCACTCGCGCCGACGGCACCGCCGCGTTCTATGACGCCGAGGGCCGTTCACTCCGCCGCGCCTTCCTCAAGGCGCCGGTGCAGTTCCGCCGGGTGTCGTCGCGGCCCGGGGCGCGCCGCCATCCGATCCTCGGCACCATCCGCCGCCACGCCGGTACCGATTACGCCGCGGCTCCCGGCACCCCGGTCATGGCCGCGGGCAACGGGGTGGTGCTGCGTGCCGGAAGGGTGGGGGGCTACGGCAACCTCGTCGAGCTCCGCCACGCCAACGGGATCACGACCCGGTATGCCCATCTGCGCGGATTTGCGCGCGGCATTCGGGCAGGTGCGCGGGTCACCCAGGGCCACGTGGTCGGGTACGTCGGGTCCACCGGTCTCTCCAGCGGTCCGCACCTCCACTACGAGTTCCGGGTGAACGGCGAGCCCCGTGATCCGAGGCGCCTCGACCTCGGCCACGGCGAGCCGATCGCCGCCCGGGAGCGCGCGACCTTCGACCAGGAGCGTGAGCGCCTGGCCGTGTCGCTCTACCCGCGCACCCCCGAGCTTCAGGTGGGTCGGTAGCGAACGCTGCCGGCGCCCCAGCCAGCTATCCTGCTGGCGTCCTTGCCAGCGGCCTGCTGGCGTCCTTGCCAGCGAATCCTGCTGGCGTCCTTGCCAGCGAATCCTGCTGCCGTCCCTGCCGTAGGTAGTCCGATGTTCCCCGCCTCGGCGAACACTTCTTGACCCTCCTCCTCGCTGTCGCCGCCGGCTGCGCCCTCGCCGCCGTCGCCTATGTCCCGCTGGCCGCGCTCGGCTCCAGGCGCTGGGTTCCTGCGGCCTTCCGCGCCGTGGCGGTCGTGATCCTGGCGTTGCTCCTGCTCGACCCGCTGCTCCCCGCGGGCCGGAGAGCCCGCCCTCTGGTACTGCTCGACGCCTCGCTCAGCCTGGGTGCGGCCGGCGGCCAGTGGCAGCATGCAAGGGACACCGCGTTCGCGCTCGGCGAAGTGCGCCTCGTCGGCGACGTGTCGCCCCGGTCGGACACGGCGCCCACGCGCGGCACGTCGCGTCTCGCGCCGGCGCTGCGTGCCGCCGCGGCGGTCGGGCGCCCGCTCGTGCTGGTCTCCGATGGCGAAGTCGCCGACGCGCACGAGCTCGACCTGTCGCTCCTCCGCGGGGCTCGCGTGGTCGTGCTCCCGCGCGAGCCCGTGGCGGACCTCGCCCTGACCGCCCTCACCGGCCCGGACCGCGCGGTGTTGGGAGACACCCTTCGCCTGGAGGTGGAGGTCTCGGCGATCTCGGCTCCGGCGGGCACGGCACCGCGCGACTCACTCGCGCTCAGCGTCACCTCCCGCGGGCGCCAGCTCCTCAGGCGTCCGGTCGGGGCATTCTCCGGGGCTTCCCGCCGGGTCCGCCTGGAGCTGCCCGCGGCCGCATTGGGCGCCGGGACTCACGTCCTTCGCGTGGCGCTCGCTGGCAGCTCCGATCCGGAGCCGAGGGACGACGCCCGGTTCCACCTGGTGCGGATCGCCGCAACCCCGGGTGCGGTGTTGCTCGCGAGCCCCGGCGACTGGGACGCGCGCTTCCTCCATCGCGCCCTGCGCGATGTCGCGGATATCCCGGTGCGCGGGTTCATCCGGCTGGGCTCGTCCTGGCGGGAGATGGAGGACCTGGAGCCGGCGTCGGAGGCTGAGGTGGGGCGCGCGGCCCAGGGGGCGGACCTGCTGGTGCTCAAGGGCGCCACCGGCGCATTCGCCGCGGGTTCACGCGCGCGCGGCATCGTTCACTGGCCCAGTGGGGCCTACGGCGCGCCGCTCCTCCCCGGAGACTGGTTTCTCGCCTCGGCCGGAGCGTCACCTCTCGCGGGCACGCTGGCCGGCATCCCGTTGGAGTCGTTGCCGCCGCTGCAGCGGGTGATGGAGGCGCCGTCGTCCGAAGTGGCGTGGGTTGGCGCAACCGCCCAGGCGGGGCGGCGCGGCACGCCGCGGCCGGTGATCACCGGTGAGACTCGCGGCCGGCGTCGCGAGGTCGTCGTGCGCGCCGACGGGCTCTGGCGCTGGGCCTTTCGCGGGGGAGCGGGTGAGCAGGCGTACCGGAGCCTCGTCGCGGGCCTCGCCACGTGGCTGCTCGCCGCCCCGGACAGCGCGGTGGGTGCCGCCCGGCCGGTGCAGGCGGTGGTGCAGCGAGGCCTGCCGGTCCGTTTCGCGTGGGCCGGGGCAGGCGCGCCAGTGGACCTGCCGATCAGCCTCGAATCCGATTCGGCGCGGGTGCTCGATACGCTTGCCTTCGATGGCACAGGGCGGGCCGAACTCTGGCTCGATCCGGGGATCTGGCGTTACGCGCTGGGCGCAACTGGCCGCGGCGTCGTGGCCGTCGAGGAATACTCCGACGAGTGGATGCCACGGCCGGTGTCTCTCGAGTCCGCTGCGGGTGCCACGGCGCCATCAGCGCCCGGCGAGCCGCTTCGCACCCGCTGGTGGCCGTACCTGGTCGGCGTGCTCGCGCTCGGCGCCGAATGGTTCTCGCGCCGTCGGCTCGGACTGCGGTGATAGATTCCCCCCCATGACCTCCCGCCTTTCCTCGGAGAAGCTCGGCCTCTGGGCCCGCCTCAGGCGCCTCGCCCTCACCGACGTCAATGCGTTGATGCGCGGGATGAACCAGGCCGACCTCGAGGCGATGGAAAGGCTGCTGCTCGAGGCCGACTTCGGCGTGCCTGCGACGCTCGACCTGGTGCAGGCGCTCGAGGAGGACGTGCGCCGCGGCAAGCTGCGGACCGAGCGAGACCTCTACGAGGCCATTGAGGCGTCCCTGGTCGGAATGCTTGAGGGCCCCCCCGATCCGAGCTGGATCGCGCAGTCCTCGTCGGGGCCGTCGGTCGTCCTGATCGCCGGCGTGAACGGGGTGGGGAAGACCACCACCGCCGCCAAGCTCGCCGACCGGTTGCGCCGCGAGGGGCGGAGCGTCCTCCTCGCCGCTGCCGACACCTGGCGCGCCGGCGCGATCGCCCAGCTCGAGACCTGGGCGGACCGGATCGGTGTGCCCTGCGTGAGCGGCGCGCCGGGCGGCGATCCGGCCGCGGTCGCCTTCGACGCGGTGGAGGCCGCGGTCACCCGTGGAGCCGATACCGTCATCGTCGACACCGCAGGCCGGCTCCATACCCAGGAAGGACTGATGGACGAGCTGCGGAAGGTGGTGCGGGTGGTCGGGCGCCGTGCGCCCGGGGCCCCGCACGAGAGCCTCCTCGTGCTCGACGGCACGGTGGGCCAGAACGCGCTGCAGCAGGGCCGCGAGTTCACCCGCGCGGCCCAGCTGTCGGGGCTCGTGGTCACCAAGCTCGACGGCACGGCCCGTGGTGGCTCGGTGGTCGCCCTCCGGCGCGAGCTGGGCATCCCGATTCGCTTCCTCGGCACTGGCGAGGACATCCGCGACCTCGAACCCTTCGACGCGAAGGCCTTCGTGGACCGGCTCCTGGAGGAGTAATCCCTCCCCTTACCCTCTCGACCCCGATCCGATTCCTCAAGGGCATCGGCGATCGCCGCGCCGAGGCCTTCGCCCGGCTCGGCATACACACCGCGGCCGACCTGCTCCGCCACCTTCCGCATCGCTATCTCGACGCCTCGAGCCTGACGCCGCTCTCCCGCGCGAAGGTGGGTGACGAGGTCGCCTGCGTGGGCACCGTGGTCGCCAAGGGAGTGATCCCCACCCGGAGGGGCCTCCGCATCTTTCGGGCGGTGCTGCGCGATGGGTCCGGCCTCCTCGAATGCTCGTGGCCGGGACAGGCATTCCTCGATCGCACGATCCAGGTCGGCCAGACCCTGCTCGTGAGCGGCCCGGTGCGGTTCTACCACGGCCGGCAGATCGTCCCGCGCGAGTACGTCATCCTGGCCGACGAGAACGGCGGCGACGGCGGGCCGGAGGCTGGCCGCCTGCTCCCGGTGTATCCCGCCACCGAGGGCCTGAGCCACCGCCAGATTCGCGCGCTGGTGGACCGCCATCTCGATGCCCTCCTTGCCGGGGTGGGCGAGGAGCTTCCGCCCGGAGTGCTCGAGCTCCTCGAGCTGCCGGGTATCGTTGAGGCCTATCGCGCCGCCCACCGGCCCGCCTCGCTCGAGGAGGCGGAGCGCGGCCGCCGGCGCCTCGCCTTCGACGAGCTGCTCGACCAGCAGCTCATGCTCGTGCGCGCGCGGACGCTCGCGAAGCGCCAGCGTGCGGGAGTGGCGTTCGTCCTCCGGAAGGACCTCACCACCCGGCTCCGCGAATCGCTTCCCTGGGCCCTGACGGACGACCAGAAGCGCGCGCTCCGCGAGATCACGGGCGACATGACGGCGGCGGAGCGGATGCACCGGCTGCTGATGGGCGACGTCGGCACCGGCAAGACGGTCGTGGCCCTCTTCGCCATGCTGCTGGCCATCGAGAACGATTTCCAGGCCGCGCTCATGGCGCCCACCGAGCTGCTGGCGGAGCAGCACGCCGCCACGCTGGCCCGCTTGCTCGCACCCCTCGGGCTCCTGCCCGAAGTGCTGCTCGGCCGTCAGTCGGCGCCGGAGAAGAAGGCGGCGCGCAAGCGGATCGCCGACGGCCGCTCCCGGCTTGTCGTGGGCACGCACGCCCTGCTGCAGGAGAGCGTCGCCTTCCACCGGCTCGGCCTCGTGGTCATCGACGAGCAGCACCGGTTCGGCGTCGAGCAGCGGGCCGCGTTGGTGGGGAAGGGCGCGGCGCCGGATGTGCTGCTCTTGTCGGCCACGCCCATCCCACGGTCGCTGGCGCTCACCCGCTATGGCGACCTCGACGTCTCCGTCCTCCGCCGCGCCCCGCCAGGTCGCGGCCGGGTGCACACCGCGATCCGCACCGGTGCCCAGCGCGAGCGGGTGCTGGAGTTCGTGCGGGCCTCGGTGCGCGAGGGGGGACAGGCATACGTGGTGCTGCCGGTGATCGAGGAATCGGAACGCGCCGACCTGCTGGCCGCCACCACCATGGCCGAGAGCCTGACGGCGCGCTGGCCCGACCTGGTGGTGGGATTGGTCCACGGCCGGTTGAAGTCGGAGGAGCGCGACGACGTCATGCGGCGCTTCCGCGCCGGCGCGGTGCACGTGCTGGTCGCGACCACCGTGATCGAGGTCGGCATCGACGTGCCCAACGCCACGGTGATGCTGGTGGAGCACCCTGAACGATTCGGCCTGGCCCAGCTCCACCAGCTCCGGGGCCGCATCGGGCGGGGGGAAGGGGAGAGCCACTGCATCCTGATGGTGGACGGCCGCGGCCCCGACCGGCTGCGCGCCTTTGCCCGGACCACCGACGGCTTCGAGATTGCGGAGCTGGACCTGCGGGAACGAGGAATGGGGGACCTGATCGGGGCGCGGCAGTCGGGCGGGCTCGAGCTGCGGGTGGCGCGACTGCCCGAGGACGAGGACCTGCTCCAATCGGCGCACGAGCTGGCCGCTGATCTCCTGGCCCGCGACCCGGCTCTCCAGCGGCCCGAGCACCGCCGCCTTCGCGAGCGCGCGGTTGCCCGCTTCCCGCGCGCCGTCGACCTGTTCCGCACCGGGTGACCGCCGCCTCGTTGGCCTTCCCGCCTGCCCGCCTGCCTGCCTGCCCGCCCGCCCGCCCGCCTAGAAGAACAGCCTAGCCCCGAAGCGCCCCGCTTGGGTTTCCACCACCGGCTCGAACGGAATGTTGTTCACCGAGGGGCCCTTGGGCCGGGTGAGCTCCCAGACGAACAGCACCGCCGCGCCCAGCAGCGACGCCTCCGCGGCGAAGAGCCACCCGCGGGCGGCGTTGTCTTCCGACACCGCCGTGTCGTAGAGGTCCTCGCTCACCGGGTCGGTGTACTCGCCGTTGGGCTCCTGGTCGCACGCGGCCGGGTTGAGCGAGCAGCGCCGCTCGAGCGCGTGGTACGCGTCCTCGGCGTCCTGGTGGTGGGTGGAGGCCTGCCAGATGCCGCCGAAGGCGAGGCCGAGGGCCACGAACTTCCCCCACCTGACTGTCCACGGCACATCCTGCGCCGAGGCGGCCGTGGTCGAAGGCGCGGTTGCGAGCAGGGCCAGAAGCAGGCAGGTCGTCGTGCGCTTCATCGCGCGTATCTCGCCAGGTCTCCGTTCGAGCCGATCACCAGCAGGTTGCCGTCGTCGAGCCGCACCGGGGCGGTGGTCATCGGGCGCCAGTGGTTGATTCGCCAGACCTCGTCCCCCCCCGTACTGTAGGCCCGGAGGGACCCGTCAGCGCCCGCGACCAGCAGCCCGTCCGCATCGGTGATGGGGGCGGCGGACAGGGGCCGCTTGGTGGTGAGGAGTCGGCGCGGCTTGCCGCCGTTGGCCGGCACCGCCCAGATGGTCCCCGGCTGGGTCACGGCCAGCAGGGTGTCGGCGTTCTCGCCGAGGGAGACGAGCACCGGCCCGTCGAGCCGCACTTCCCACACCGTCGCCAGAGCCTGGGGATCGAACGCCAGGACGGTGCCGGCGGTCGTGCCCCCGATCACCAGGGAATCCTTCCGCCGCCAACCTCCGGGCAGGCTGCCTGGGCCGGCCGCCCGCTCCAGCACAGCCCCGGTCGTGGGGGAGAGGCGGAACACCGAGTCCTCGCTGAAGGCGACCACGGCGCCGTCGATGGCGAGCGGTGGTGTGTTGGAGATCCCCACCCGCCGCCGCCAGAGCACCTCGCCGCTCCCCGGGTTGAACGCGGTGATCCGGCCGTCCCGCCCGTGCGAGGCCACGATCCCGTCGGCGACGGCAAGCGGCAGGCCCGTCCGCCCCTCGCGGGTCCTCCACCGTTTCTGGCCCGTGGCGGCGTCCATCGCGGCCACAGCACCTTCGGGGCGGTCGGTCCCGGCGTACACGGTTGCGTTCGCCACCTGGATCCCGCTGAGGATCGCGCCGCCCAGCCGGTGGTGCCACTTCACCACGCCGGTGGCGAGGTCCACCGCGTAGACCGTGCGGTCGGTCCCGCCCATGAAGATCGTCCCCGCCTCCACCACGAGGTCGCCGCTGACGCTCCGGCCTGCCTGCGAGGACCAGACCGCGGTGTACGGGCCCGTCATCGCTTCGGGCGGTACCGCAGGCGGTGGGCGGAACTGCATGCACGCCGCGTTGACCAGCCCCACGGCCGCGGCTAGACTCCGCCCGGCGCTGCACCGGCGCCATTTCGCCATCAGGGACCCGGTCGAATGACGTTCGTACGTATCAGCGAGCTCGCCGCCCACGCGGGCACCATCGCCACCGTGCAGGGCTGGGTGGCCACCACCCGGTCTAGCGGCAAGATCGGGTTCATCGTCGTGCGGGATGGCACGGGGTATCTGCAAGCGGTCGTCCTCAGGAAGGAGGTCGCCGAGGCAGTGTGGGCCGCCTTCGAAGGGCTGACCCAGGAAACCTGCGTCGCCGTCACCGGGGCGGTGCGCGAGGACGCGCGGGCCCCCGGTGGATTCGAGCTCACCGTCTCCGCCCTCGAGGTCCTGGGTCCGAGCCGTGACTTCCCGATCACGCCCAAGGAGCACGGCACCTCCTTCCTCTTCGAGCATCGCCATCTCTGGCTCCGGAGCCGCCGTCAGGTTGCCATCGCCCGGGTGCGCCACGAGGTCGTGCAGGCCATCCGCGATTTCTTCCACCAGCGCGGGTTCACCCTGGTGGACACGCCCATCCTCACCGGATCCATCGGCGAGCAGGCCGGCCAGCTCTTCGCCACCGAGTACTTCGACCTGGGCAAGGCGTACCTGGCCCAGACCGGCCAGCTCTACGTCGAGGCCGCCGCCGCAGCCCTCGGCAAGGTCTACTGTTTCGGACCCACCTTCCGGGCCGAGAAGTCCAAGACCCGCCGGCACCTGACCGAGTTCTGGATGGTGGAGCCGGAGGTGGCGTTCAACGATTCCGCCGCCAACATGCGGCTCCAGGAGGAGTTCGTCGCTTACATCGTCGGCCGGGCGCTCACCGTGCGGGCCGAGGAGCTGAAGGAGCTCGAGCGCGACACGGCGCCGCTCGAGCGGGTCCAGCCGCCGTTCCCGCGCATGTCCTACACCGACGCGGTCGCCTACTTGCAGTCGCAGGGCACCGCCATCCAGTGGGGCGACGACATCGGCGGCGACGAGGAGACCATGCTCGCCAACCGGTACGACCGCCCCGTGCTGGTGCACGATTACCCCAAGGCGATCAAGGCCTTCTACATGAAGGAGAATCCGGCCGATCCGCGCACGGTGCTCAGCAACGACTGCCTGGCCCCGGAGGGGTATGGCGAGATCATCGGCGGGTCGCAGCGTGAGGACGACCACGACCGGCTGCTGGCGCGCATCCTGGAGCAGGGGCTCGATCCCGCGTCCTACGGCTGGTACCTCGACCTCCGGAAGTACGGCACTTTCGTCCACTCCGGCTTCGGCCTCGGCGTGGAGCGCACCGTCGCCTGGATCTGCGGCATTCCGCACATCAGGGAGACGATTGCCTTCCCGCGGCAGATACACCGGCTGTATCCCTGACGGCCCGCTCCCGCTTCCCGTTCACTGAGGCCCCGAACTCACTGCTCCTGATCGGACCCGGCCGACCCCCCTGCGGTTACAGCAGGTCTCCCAACCCCGCCGTCCGGAGCAGCCGCGCGTACCGCGGGTCCACCGCCAGTCCGTTCCGGTTGTACGGCAGGTCGGTGAGCACCCGCCGGAGCCGGCCGGGCCGGCGGAGGTAGCCCCGCTCGACCCAGTCCATCGCCCGGGTCCAGTCGCCCACCTCCGCGAGCGTGATGACGATCGCGTCGGAGAGCTGCCGGCTCCCTCGGGCGTCGACGAACGGGTCCTGCTTCTCCGCCTTCGCCAGGAGCTCCTCCGCTTCGCGGCGCAGGTCCCGCTCCCGTGCCACCAGCCATCCATCCCTGGCCGTATCCGCCTCGAGCAGCGCCATCCGCTCCTCCGCGCCCCGCATCCCCAGGAGTGTCCGCCGCGCGTCGAGCGCTTCCTCGTGCCGCCCCGCGCGGTGGCAGCTCATTTCCAGCCGCTCGTGGGCCGCGGCATACCCCGGGGCGAGGCGCAACGCCTCCCGCAGCGGGCCGATGGCGGCATCGTAACGCCCGGCGCCCATCAGGGCATCTGCCAGGCCCACGTGCAGGAAGGGGGCGAGCGAGTCCAGCCGCACTGCTGCGGTCGCCTCAGCGACCGCCTCCTCGATTCGGCCCGCCATCTTGAGCCACGCGCCGTACAGCCGCCGGCCGAGTGCGTGGTCCGGCGCCAGCTCGACCCCACGGCGCAGTTCGCTGCCTCCGTTCTCGAAGTCGTCCTCCCAGTACAGCATCACCGTGCCGAAGGAGGTGTGGACCTCTCCGGCCGAGTCGTCCGCGGCGAGCGCCCGGTAGCGCAGGTCCGCGGCTCGGTTGCACGCCTCGTCGAAGTTGGTGAAGCCACGTATGCCGTCCACGTGGACGGTGTCGGCCAGGCCCACCAGGGCGCGGGGATTGTCGGGCTGCTTGGCGAGTGCGGACTCGAAGTACGTCCGCGCCATCCGGAACTTCTCGTGCGCACCTTCGCCGCCGTGCATGCCCCGGAGATAGAGCGACCGACCCTTCCGGCAGAGGTCGGTCACCTCCGGTGGCTCGGCTGGTCCGGCGGCGGCGGCGCCTGGTGGGGGGGCGGCGGGAACGGCCGTGGTCATCGTCGGCCCGGTCGGCGCCTCCTGCTCTCGGAGCAGCGCAAGAAGGGCGGCGGCACTCGCCGGGCGGTCCTCCGGTCGCTTGGCCAGGAGCCGCCCGAGGGTGGCCGCGAGGCCGGTCGGGACTTCGGGCCGGCGCTCCCGGATGTCAGGCGCCGACGCGGTGAGGTGCGCGGCGAGCATCGCGATCGGCGATGGCGCGGTGAACGGCGTGCGGCCGCTCAGCAATTCGAACGCAAGGCAGCCCAGGCTGTAGAGGTCGGCGCGGCCGTCGATCGCACTCGAGCCTTCCGCCTGTTCAGGGCTCATGTACGGCAGCGTGCCGATCGCCATGCCGGTGCTGGTGAGCGCCTCGCTCACCCCCGTGCCCATGGTCACCGTGGCGATCCCGAAATCGGCCAGCAGGGCATGCCCGCCATACCAGAATACGTTGCCCGGCTTCAGGTCCCGGTGCACGATCCCGACCGCGTGCGCGTAGGCCAGCGCTTCGGCCAGGTCCGCCATCACCCGAAGCACTTCGGCCACCGGTCGCGTGCCTTCCCGCTCGAGCCGGACCTTGAGCGTGTCCCCCTCGATGAAGGGCATCACGTAGTAGAGCCGGCCTTCCGCCTCGCCCGAGTCGAACAGCGGCACGATGTTGGGATGGACCAGGCGCGCGGTGAGGCGAACCTCGCGGCTGAAACGCTCCTTACCCAGCGCGGCCGACAGTTCCGGCGCGAGCAGCTTGAGGGCCACCGGGCGCCCCAGTCGCCGGTCGTGCGCATGGAGTACGGTGGCCATGCCGCCGGTCCCCGCGACGCCCACGATCTCGAATCGCTCCTCGAGCGCCTTCGGGTAGTCGGCTCGGCTGTTCATTCGGCGGACTTGACCTCCTCCCAGATCCGGTCCAGCGCCTCGAGTCCGGCGGAGTGGAGGTCCAGCCCTCGCTCGGCGCCCAGCCGCTCCACTTCCTCGAATCGGGCCCGGAACTTCCGGTTCGCGCCGTCCAGCGCCAGGCTCGGCTGCACGTGAAGCTTTCGCGCCAGGTTGACGACCGCGAACAGGAGGTCGCCGATTTCCTCCGCCAGCTTCGCGTCCGGCGCCGGCGCCGGGAGGTGTCCCACGTAGCCCTCCGGGAGCCGTACCGCCGCGGGTTCGGTCGCCATCTCCCGCGCAACCTCCGCCAGCTCTTCGCGGACCTTGGCCAGCGGGCCCTTTGCGTCGGGCCAGTCGAACCCCACGGTGGCCGCCCGTTCCTGGAGCCGGTAGGCCATCAGAAGGGGAGGCAGCGTGGGCGGCAGGCCCGCGAGTGTGCCGCCGGCGCGCTCCCGTCGTTTGAGCCGCTCCCAGGGCTCGAGGTCGCCCAGGTCGAAGAGGTGGGGATGCCGCCGGCGCATCTTCGCCTCCAGGCGGTCGGCGATCTCCGCTGCGGTCGCC
>JBOHSQ010000160.1:0-13979 GCA_050733295.1 Gemmatimonadales bacterium | reverse complement strand
CTATACACCCTTCCACCTGCCGTACGTCCAGGTCGCGAGCACCATCGCCCGGGCGGCCCTCGGAGGCGACGCAACGGTGGCGCCGCGAGGCGGACCAATGTGCGAGGTGGTGACCCTCGCCAAGCGCGACCTCCGGGCCGGCGAAGTGCTGGACGGCGTGGGAGGCTTCCACGCCTACGGACTGGTCGACAATGCCGCGGCGGCACGGGCTGCCGATGCCCTGCCGATGGGACTCTCGGAAGGCGCCCGCCTCCTCCGGGACGTGCCAAAGGACGGGCTGGTGCGGTTTGCCGACGTGGAGCGCCCCGCCGGGCGCCGGGTGGATGCGCTCTGGGCCGAACAGGCTGCGCGATGGCCCGCAGGGGAGGCCGCCTGATGCTCTCCCTCATCCCTGCCCTGCCCGACGGCCGACCACTCCGACTCCTCTGCCTCGGCGCCCACGCGGACGACATCGAGATCGGCTGCGGGGGCACCGTGCTCAGGCTGCTGGCGGAGCGGCCCGGCACGGAAGTGTCCTGGATCGTCTTCAGCGCCACGCCGGAACGCCGGCGTGAGGCCGAGGCCAGCGCTGCCAGGTTCCTCCGGGGCGCCGTCAGCCAGAGGGTGCAGGTCTTCGACTTTCCCGACACCCGCTTCCCCGCCGCGTTCGACGGGCTGAAGGACGCATTTGCGGCGCTCTCGGGGGGCGCCGTTCCGGACGTGATCCTCTCCCACCGGCGGGCGGACCGGCACCAGGACCACCGCACGGTGGCCGAGCTGACCTGGAACTCCTGGCGCGACCACCTGATCCTCGAGTATGAGATCCCGAAGTACGAAGGCGACCTCGTCCCACCCAACTGCTACGTGCCGCTCGACCCGGATGTCGCGGAGCGGAAGGTGGCGCTCCTGCTCGAGGGGTTTCCTTCCCAGCAGGACAAGCACTGGTTCGATGCGGAGACCTTCCGCGGCCTCCTGCGGCTTCGCGGGCTCGAGGCCGCGGCTCGCTCGGGTTACGCCGAGGCGTTCCACGCCTCCAAGCTCGTCCTGGGGACCGGCGCATGACCCGCCCACCGCGCCTTACCGTCGCGGTGCCGGTCAGGAACGGCGAGCGCTACCTTGCCGCGGCGCTGGAAAGCCTCCTGGCCCAGACCTTTTCCGATTTCGTCCTGCTGATCGGCGACAACGCCTCCACCGACGCGACCGAGGAGATCGCGCGCCGCTACCTCGGGCGCGACCCGCGGGTACGGTACATCCGGCATGAAGTGGATATCGGGGCGCTGGGCAATTTCAGCGACCTGGCCCGCCGCGCGAAGACCGAGCTCTTCCGTTGGCACTCGGCTGACGACCTGGTGCGTCCGGAGCACACGGCGCGGTGCGTCGCTGCCCTCGACGCCCACCCCGAGGCGGTGCTGGCCTACGCCGCGACCCTGAACATCGACGGCGAGGGCCGTGTCACCGGCGAGTACGAGGACCGGATGCACGTGACCGACGCCAGCCCTGCCGACCGCTTCCTTCGGGTGAAGGCCCAACTGGTCCGGTGCAACGCGCACTACGGGGTGACGCGGCTCGATGCCGTCCGTCGCACCCACCTCATGGGGCACTTCATCGAGGCCGACGTCTGCTTCCTCCGGGAACTGGCGCTGTACGGTGCGTTCATCGAGGTTCCCGAGCGCCTCTTCCTCCGGCGCTATCACGGGCGGGCATCGAGCGCCATGACCAGGACCCAGCGAGTCCGATTCGCGCTGGGAGGCGAGGGACCCGCGGTGCGCTACCTGCGGCATGCCGTTGCCGACGCACGGGCCATTCTCCGGGCGCCTCTGCCGGTCGACGACCGCGTGCGCCTCACCCGATGGCTCCTCAGCCGGGTCGTGCACGACTGGAAGGACGTCCTGAACGAAATCCGGATACTGGCCCGCTACTGGCTGAGTAGGGAGGCCAGGTGAGCCGGACTGTCCCTGTGGCCGTCGTGGTCACGGTGGACACCGAGGAGGACAACTGGTTCCCCGCGCGCGACGGGATCCGGAATAGCAACATCGCCGGGCTTGCGCGACTCCGGGCGGTGCTCGACCGATTCGCGCTCCGCGCCACCTTCCTCACCACCTGGCACGTCGCACGCGACCGCGCGGCGATGGGCATCCTCCTCGGGCTGCGCGACGGACACGGCGCCGAGATCGGGGCGCACCTCCATCCCTGGAACACGCCACCCATCGTGGAGGAGTTCGGTCCCCGGACATTCGGGTGGAAGCACCTCGCCTCGGACCTGCAGGCCCGCAAGCTCGAGACCCTGACGTCTGCCATCGCCGAGGTGACCGGCGCCCCGCCGACCTCGTTCCGCGCTGGCCGCTGGTCCCTCGGCCCGGCCGGCGCCACTGCCCTGCTCCGTCAGGGCTACCGCACCGACTCGAGTGTGCTCCCCTATTCCTACTGGTACGACGTCGAGGACAGCCCGAATTACTACCGGGCGCCCGAGTTTCCCTGGCGCGTGGACGGGGCGCGGCCGGTCGAATCGCCCGCGGAGGACGGCCTGGTCGAAATCCCGCCCACCGTCGGGTTCTCCCGGTGGCCGTGGCGGCCTTGGGCGACCGTCGATCGGGCGCTTCAGGTGGGGCCCGCGCGCCTGTTCCGGGTCGCGGGAATCCTGGCCCGGGCGCGGATGATCGAAAAGCTCGCGCTGAGCCCCGAGATCAATTCCGCCGAGCACATGCTCGCCCTCGCGCGCGTGGCGATCGCGAATGGCGTTCGGGTGCTCAACGTCTTCCTCCACAGCGGCGCATTCACCTCGGGGTGCACGCCGTACGTGAACTCCTCGGCCCAGCTCGACTACTTCGTGGGGGAGCTGGACCGGTTCTTCGAGGGACTGGCGCGCCTGACGCCGTGCGAGAGCCTGACGCTGGGTGAGGCGGGAGAGCGGTTGCGGGAGGGCCGGAGCCCATTCAGCCCGACGGAAGGGGCGCTAGCTCCGTAACCGGCGCAATGTGTCGAGGACCCGCTGGCCCAGCACGTCCCGGGTCGTGGACTTGGCGACGCCCAAGGCCGCGGCGAGCCGGCCGGCTGCGTTCCGGGCGAGCGGGACCTCGAGCAGGGCCGGTCCCGGAAGGGCCAGCCAGTCTGCCAGCCCGGCTGAGAAATCGCCGGTGAGCCGGCGGTACTCGGCCCCCGTCGCCAGCGCCACCGCGCCCGGCTCGAATGGGCCGAGGTCCACGCCGTGGGCGCGGCCGTAGGCATCCACCTGCTGCCGGTGGATCAGGCCCAGTTGCCCGTCGCTCAAGACCATCACCTTGAGGGGGACCGATTCGCGCACCGCGGCCAGCAACTCCAGGCCCGTCATCGCGAGGCCGCCGTCACCCACGACGGCGACGGTCTGGCGGCCCGGCTGGGCCAGGGCCGCACCGAGCGCGGCAGGAACACCGAACCCCATCGACTGGAAGTCCGCCGGCACCAGCAGGCCATCGGCAGCCAGCACCTGGAAGTGACTGCGGACCACCAACTGGTGAAGGCCGGAATCGGTGACGACGCAGGCGTCGCGCGGCAGGACCGCGCGGAGCGCTTCGATCACCAGGCGCAATTCGGTCCCGTCGGTGGCGGTACGAGTCTCAAACGCACGCATGGTCTCCCGGGCCTGAGCGCGGGCGCCCTGCAGTGCCGCAGGGTCCCAGCTCGCCGCAGCCTCCGACCGGGGGAGAGCGGCGAGCAGTGTCGGGAGGAAGGCGCGCAGGTCGGCCTGCACGGCGAGGGATGCGCGATAGTCACCGCCAAGCGACTCGGCGGAGGCATCCACGTGCACCAGGCGCTCCGCTGCAAGGCGAAGCCGGTAGCCGCCCGTGCCATTGTGGCTGAACTTGCAACCCAATGCCAGCACCAGGTCTGCCTGGTCCAGCATCCGGTTGAGTGCACCGAGCGCCTCGGTTCCAGGATCCATCCCGAGGGCAAGCGGGTGGTCTTCCGGAATCACCCCGCGGCCCGAAACCGTGGTCGCGACCGGCATCACGAAGCGCTCGACCAGCGCAAGCAGCGCCGCTCCGGCCCCGGCGCAGCCAAGGCCGGCGAATACCAACGGACGCCGGGCGGCGAGAAGCCGGGACACCACCGCGTCGACATCCGCCGGCAAGGCGGCGGCTGGGGCCGCTGGCACCGGGATCTCGAAATGAGCCGGATCGTCCAGCGCCTCCAATGGCAGCTCTAGAAGTACCGGACCGGGCTCTCCAGCAGCGGCGAGGTCGAGCGCAGACGCCGTCAGTGCGGCCACCTCGCTGGCGCGGTTCGCGCGAAGCGTTGCCTTCACCATCGGCCGCACGACCGCCTGCTGGTCCAGCGCCTGGAGCGGGAATCGGTGCCCCGATGCCGGGGTGCCGGTGAGCAGGACAAGGGGCGCGGAATCGTGCCGGGCCTCGGCGAGGGCGGCCAGGGCGACGAGGAGCCCGGGACCGGGAATCGCAGTCACGATGCCCGGCCGGCGGCTTAGCCGTGCCCATCCCAGGGCTGCGAAGGTGGCGCCAAGTTCGCTGGTCGCAAGCACCGTCCGGAGCGTGCTGGTGCGCAGGGCCTCGAACAGTGGCACAGTCTGGGTGCCCGGGACTCCGAACACGACGTGCGACCCACGTGCGGCGAGGACCTTGCAGAGCGTCCGGCCGGCCGGTTCGGAAGGGTTCATCGACCACCTCCGTCGAACGGCACTACGGGAAGCATGAGCGCGTGAACGAAACGATGCCCCAGTATCCCAATGTCGGCGTAATTGCGCTCGTGCCCGAGCGATGGACCCCGCGCTGGCAGGCGCGGCATCACTTCGTTGCTCGGCTGGCACAGCGCTTCCCAACAGTTTGGGTGACCCCCCCGGACGGCGGCGCGCGAATCGGAGCCTGGCTTCGGCGTGGCCCCCCGATGTGGCGGGAGGCCGAGGGCGCCCCGGGCCTCGAGGTGTACACCCCGGATGCATGGCTCCCGCGACTTGGCCGCCTGGCCTGGGCGGCCCGCCGGCTCGACCGCGTTCGCCTCGGCTGGGCCAGGCGCCGTCTGCTCGCCCGGGGGGTCCGGCGCGTGGTGTTCTCGGTCTGGCGCCCGGAATTCGTCCAGATGCTGGACGCCCGCGGCCGGGACATCGTGCTCTATCACGTAAACGATGAGTACTCCTTCCGGGTGGATTCGCCACCCGCATCGGCGCTGGAGCGCGAGCTCCTGGCCCGGGCCGACATAAGCTACTTCAGTTCCCGGTCTCTCCTCGAACTGAAGGGTTCGTTGGGAGGACGGGCGTCGTTTCTCCCGAACGGGGTGGATTACCGTGCCTTCTCCACCCCCTGCCCGGAACCTGCCGACCTCGCCTCGGTGCCGCGCCCCCGAATCGGGTATACGGGCTGGGTGAAAAAGCAGCTCGACTGGGACCTCGTGGAGTCCCTGGCCCGCCGGCGTCCAGATCTCCACTTCACCTTCGTGGGGGATGTGTCGCCTCACCCGGGGCTCATCCAGCGCATCGCCCCGATCCGCGCGCTCCGCAACGTCCACTTCCTCGGCGGGAAGTCGACGGCCGAGCTCACCGCCTACCCACAGCACTTCGATGTGTGCGCGCTGCCGTACCTCGTGGATGGCTACACCAGGTTCATCTATCCGCTCAAGCTGCACGAGTACCTCGCCAGCGGGTGTCCGGTCATCGGCTCACCTCTCCCCGCCCTCGCCGAGTTCCAGGAGTTTGTGGCCATTTCGAACGGGCCGGAGGAGTGGAGCGCGACGATCGATCGGCTGCTGGGCCCCGATGCGCGATCGGCTGCGGTCCGGGAGGCCAGGCGGGCGGTTGCCCGGGCACACGATTGGGACGGACTCGCGGCGCGGATCGCCGAGGACATCCTGGTCCTGGCCAGGCAGGACTAGCGTGCGCCCTCGCCGCCGCCCCCGGCGAGCCGGCGCGCGGCTGAGCGCAGGCGCGCCACCATCCGTTCGCGTGCCCTGGCGGCACGCCACCGCCGGCTGGACGGCTGGTCCGCGACGTGGCAGAGCACCAGCTCTCCCCCGAATTGCGCCTTGAAGTGGGTCACCGGATTGAGTGCGGCATCGGTCAGGTCGTTCGCCGCATAGCCGGCGGCGTGCAGCGCCTCGAACGCCTTCCACCGCAGGAAGGCGTTCGCGCCCATGCGGAGGAAATCAGGGTCGGAGGCGGCGGAGACGGTGTGCGCCAGCGGATGCCTGCCGGCCACCACCAGCTGGCTTGCGATGGCCCGTCCGTCGGCGAGGCGCGCGTGGTAGAGCCGTCCGAGCCCCGCCCGCCGGATCCCCTCCCAGTACCGGCGGAACGGCCCCGGCGGCAGGTAGGGGTGCGCGTCCTTTCGGTCGAGCGTCCGCACGTGCAGGGCATGGAAGGAGGCGAAGTCGTCATCCTCCGCAACCGTCAGGCCGTCCCGCTCGCAGCGATCCACCAGTCGCCGGAGATTCTGCTCCACCAGTCCGCGCTGCGCGGCGAGGTTGTCGAGAGGAACGACGTAGCTGTAGCTCGGCCGCACGCTCCACCCCCGCTCGAGGAATGGGCGGACGTCCGCAATGGTGTGGCGGAACTTGAGGGTCGCCGCATCCAGCCCCAGAGCGGAGATCGCGTCGCCCAATGCGCCAAGCGTCTCGAGGTCGCGCGAGGTGCGAACCGAGGGATACTTCGATTCGGCCCGCTGGAGCACCGGAGACTGGTAGTAGAGCAGGAGACGCGGTCCCGCCCACCGCCCGCCCGTGCCGTGACGCAGGTAGAGCGCCACCCCCCCGACCAGGACATCGGCGCGGAAGGCGCCAAGGACCGCGAAGCTGCCGCCGGCGGCGCCGCACAGGGCGTCGAGGTAGTCCGGGAGGCTGTAGGGACTGCCGTCGGGTGAGGTGGCTGCCAGCGCGCTCCAGGCCGGGTATTCGGCCTCCGTCAGGACCCGGGCTTCCGTCGGGGTCGCCACGTCAGCCGGCCACCCGAGCCAGCCGGCCCTTGAGCATGCGCCAGGCCTCCCCGGCGCTCGGACCCGGATCGTCCCAGGCCCAGATCGGCTGGTCCGCCCGGAGCACTTCCGCGGCCCATGTCAGCAGGGTCCCCGGGGTTCGAGCCGTCTCCCGCACCGCGCTCCAGTCATACGAGGGGTAGGCGCACCGGCGCCCCACTCGATAGGTGGCGATCGTGGCAACCGCCTCGCCCAGGGCGTCCTCATACGCCAGGCGGCAGACGTCGGCACCGCAGTCCACCGCAAAGCCCACGTACCACCAGGCGCGTGCGTTGAGTTCGAGCGCGTGGCAGGCGCCGGTTCGCTCGTCGCGCTTGGTCTCGAGGCTGAAAATCCCGCGATACCGCAGGGCGGACGCCAGGCGTTCCGCGGCGGCAACGGCGTCCGGCGCCTCGGCCGGACGGATGCTCTCCATCATCGAGCTGTTGCCGAAATCCGGGGGATACATCCGCAGGCGCCGGCGCACGAAGTGGCACCGGACCACGCCTGCGCGGTCCACGAACCCGTCCACGAAGACGTGGTTGGTCGGCGGGCCGGGCACGTAGCGCTGGAGCTGAACGCCGAGACGCATGCCCTCGAGTTCGGACAGGCGCTGGACAGCCTCCGCGCGGGAGCGGACCCAGAATCCCTTCACCCCGAAACGCCGGAAGAACGCCTGCGAGTCACGGGGCTTCAGGAAGGCCGACGCGAAGACCGCATCCGCAACCTGGTCGAGGCTCGCGGGACCATCCAACGGCCAGCTTTCGGGATGAGCGACGCCGGCCCGCCGGGTGAGCTCCGCGAAGCGCGCCTTGTCTACCACATGATCGAGTGCATCGCGCGAGGGCGAGGACGATGGGTATCGCGCCGCCAACCCGGTCGGCAGGGATGCCACCGCCCTCGCCCAGGCGTCGCTGCAGGGCAGGAGGACGGCGCGATCCAGCTTCAGCGCGGGGAGCAGTTCCGGCAGCGACTCCTCGCTGCTTCCGGGCCTTGTGACACCGGCGGCCGCGTGGGCGTGGCGGGAGCGCCAGGCCAGGTCATTCGCCGGTGCCACCAGGTAGGCCGGGACCCCTCGCCGACCGAAGGCACGGATGACGCCCAGTCCGGTGATCCCCCCGCCGAGCACGACCACCGGCACGGCCGGGTTCACGCGAGGCTCCGGAACATTCGGTGGAAGCGGCCGCGGATCACGTTGCGGTCCTCGTCGTCCATTGCCAGGATCCACGCCCCCGCGAAGGCGAGGGGGAGGATTGCGGCCACCTGGGCGAAGAACTGCAGCAGGCCGTCAGCCGGCCAGGTGCGCTCAATGGCCCAGGTTGCGGCGGCGAACGGAATCACGGCAAGCGTGGTGCGGCCCCAGATCTCCCGCGCGAGGTTGCCCAGCCCGATCCCCAGCTCCCGTCGGTAGATCCGGGGGAACACGCCGAGCACGGTCACCAGACTGGGGAGGGCGGTTCCGAGTGCCACGCCGACCACCCCGAACGGGCGGACCAGCGCGATGCTGAGGGCCAGGTTTGTCAGCGCCTCAGCGATCATCACGGGCACCAGCTTCTGGTGACGATTGAGTCCCTGAAGCGACGTGCTCAGCACCCCCATGCCGGCGGTGAACCACATCCGCACCGTGAGGATCTGGAGCACGCGTCCGGAAAGCTCGGAGTATTCCGGCCCCATCCAGAGCCCGATGAACGAGGAGCCGCGGATCAGGAAGGTGACCGCGATCGGCAGGAGGATCATCGAGAGCGCGCGCGCCCCGCGTATGACCGTCCGCCGGACCCCATCGGTGGTGCCCTTCGCCTGCATCGCGCTGATCATCGCCGGGATCATGAACGTCACGCCCCGTTGGATGGCCTGCGCATGATGAACCAGGCCCGCCCCGATGGAGAAAAACGTCACCTGTGCCACGGGGAGGAAGGCCGCGATCACGATGGCGTCGGCCTGGCCGATCAGCATGTGCGACGCGTTGATCATCACGGAGGCAAGCCCGAACGAGAAAATCACCCCCACCCACTTCCACTCGGCGAGCCGTCGCCGGATGACGAGCTCCGGATAGAGCCCCCGCGCGAGACTCCGCGTCACCACGGCATACCAGGAGGTGACCAGCAACGCGATGGCGGCCAGCGCCAGGATGCCGTAACCCCGGGTCACGGCGAAGTAGACCAGCGCCGAGCGCACGATGTTCGTGCCGGCTGCCCACGCGTTGATGAGATCGAAGCGCTGGAGTCCACCGACGACCCCGCCGTAGACCGACGCCACCAGGCTGAGCCCCACGGCACCTCCGGTGAGCAGCAGGGCCAGGCGGGCCTCCGGAAGGTGCTCGGCCGGCACGTCATGGAAGATCACGGGAAGGCCGAGCGCGAGAGCTCCGGCCACCACGACGGCGAGCACCCCGAGCACGGTGAACATCGCGATTGCGGTGGAGGCGATGGAGTTGGCCGACTCGTGGTCGCCCTGGGCGTGAAACCGCGCGACGTACCGGATCACCGCCCCCCGGACGCCGAGGTCGAGGAGGCCCAGGTACCCCGTCACCGAGGTGATGAGGATCCAGATGCCGTAGACCGAGTTACCCAGCTCCCGCACGACGACAGGGGAGAGCAGGAACCCGATCAACGCGGATAAAACGAAGCCGCCCCAGTGGGTCAGGGTGTTGCGGATGGGACTCGCGCGGGAACTCAAGGCGGTAGCGCCTCGCCGGTGGGGGTGGGGAGCCGTTCCCGAGCTCGCAAGAACCGTGACGGAAGCCGAACCCGGCGCAGGTGACTAAGCCGGGAAACCACAATATGTTGGCACATCACCATCATAGGTAGTCCGCCGCTGGTCCCGCCTGGAAAGAGCCCGATGCCGCGAAATGCCACGCCTTCCGATCCATACCTCGACACGACGGGCGGAGCGGGCGAGCCCGGCCGGCGCCTGCTGGTGGTGAGTTACCACTTCCCGCCGAGCCCGGCGGTAGGTGGGCTCCGCTGGCAGCGCCTGAGCTGGCTCGCGGCCGAGCGCGGCTGGGCTATCGACGTGATCGCGCGGGATCCGGCGGAGCTTGGGGGTGGTGATGCAAGCCGCCTCCAGGACACCCCCAGGGGGCTCCGTGCCTATGGAGTCCGCACGCCGCCCCTCCGGCTCGATGCGCTGGAGGACGCAGTCGCGAGTCAGCTTCGCCGCCTCCGGAGCAGGAAGGGTTCACGGCCGAGCAGTGCAACCTTGGCTGGGGCCGACGCCCCGCGCTCCTACTCCCGGTCCGACATCACCTGGCGCGCCGACCGGGTGACACTTGCCCGCACCTGGCACGCCTGGCGATCGGTGCAGGTTGAACGCGCCTGGGCGGGCGTGGCGGCCGAACTCGGCACGCGCCTGGCCCTGCGAAGGGGCGGAGATCACCGCGCGGTGATCTCCTGCGGGCCTCCGCACGAGGTGCATTCGGCGGGCCTGTGGATCGCCGAGCGAACGGGGCTGCCGCTCGTCCTCGACCTGCGCGATCCGTGGAGCCTCCAGCAGCGCCTGAGCCATGGTGTGGCGAGTCCGCTTTGGTTCACGCTGGCCGAGCGGCACGAGGCGAATGCGGTCGCGCGCGCCGCGCTGGTGGTCTGCAACACGGAGCCGGCAGCGGAGGCGATGCGCCGGCGGTACCCGGCCGCCCGGGTGATGGCGGTCATGAACGGCATGGACGATGGCGAGCTGCCGGCCTCGACTGCCGCCGCCCGGTTCGTCGTGGGGTACGCCGGCGCGATCTACCTCGACCGCGATCCTCGCCCCCTGTTGCAGGCGGCGGGCAAGGTCGCGCGGGAGCTGCGGCTCACGCCCGAACGCTTCGGGATCGAGTTCATCGGGGAGGCGAACCGATACGACGGCCAGTCGCTCGACGGGTTCACCCGCGAGGCAGGGATCTCGGAGTTCGTCCACTTCGGCGCGCGACGGCCATACGCCGAGGCGATGGCATTCCTCGCCTCCTGCGCCATGCTCGTGAGCCTGCCGCAGGACAGCACCCTGGCCATCCCCTCGAAGGTCTTCGAGTACCTCCGCTTCCCGGCATGGTTGCTCGCCCTGGCGGAATCGGGCAGCGCGACGGCACGCGTGCTGGAGGGAACCGGCGCGGACGTGGTCGCACCCGACGACGTGGATGGCATCGCAGCCGCCATCCGCAGGCGCTACCTGCAGTTCGCGGCGGGAGAAACCCCGCGCCCCCTGGACTTCGACCCTCGGCTGACCCGGCGCCACCAGGGCGGGCTCCTGCTCAACGCACTGGAGGAGATCACCAGCGCCTGAGACCGGCCACTCGCTCGCACCAGTCGAGGTGGCGCCCGACGCTGGCCTCGAGCGCGTAATCGCGGAGTACTCGGGCGCGTGCGGCGTTGCCGATCCTGTCGCGGAGACCCGGGTCGGCGGCGAGGCGCCCGAGGGCGTCTGCGAGCGCGCGGGGATCGTCCGGCATCACCAGCAGCCCTTCCGCTCCATCGTCCATCAATTCGGGAATCCCCCCCACCCGTGAGGCGACCAGCGGCATCCCGGTTGCCATCGCCTCGAGCACGGTGTTGCCCACCGCCTCCCGCCACCGCGCGGGATGGACCGCGACGTCGGCCGCCCGGAGCCGATCCGGCACGTCGTCCCGAAGGCCAAGGAATTGCACGCGGGAGGCGAGGCCGAGCCGTTCGGCCATCTCGCGAAGCGCTGCCTCCTCCGGGCCATCGCCCACGACGTCCAGCATCCAGTCCCGGCCTCCGGTCATCATCGCCTGGAGCAGAACGTCGACGCCTTTCTCCCGGATGAGGTTCGCCACCACGATGATCCGGAACGGGCCGTCGTCCCTCGGCGTCGCACCTGGCCGGAAACGCTCGGTGTCCACTCCGTTGGCGATCACCAGGGTGCGATGCGCCGGAAGCGCGAACCGGTGCGCGGCCCTGGCGCGCACGTACTCCGAGATCCCCGCCAGCTCCGCGACGCGCAGCATCGAGGCGCGGCCAAGCAGGCGGCGCGCCCATCCGGCCCTGGTTTCGTCGGCCGCCCCCGAGACGCGGTCGACGAACAGTACCTTCGCCGGCCAGGCGAGCACTGCGGCAAGGGCCACCCGCGAGCGGGGGGCAACCATGTTGAGCTGGAGCACGTCGAACCGCCTCGCGAGAGCCCGGCCCGAGCGCCAGGGCTCCGCCCCGATCCGCGCGATCGGCTCCCAGTCCGCCCCTGCGGATCGGAGGGCGCCGGCTACGTCGGGGTGGACCGGTTGGCCGCCAAAGATCGTGAGGCGGTGCCCGCGCAGGGCGGTCGCACGGGCGAAGGCGACCAGCCGGCCCTCGCCGGTTCCCAGCTTCCGAGGAGCAAAGTTCGAGAAGTATGCAATCCGGAGCGAGGGCCGGGTCACGATGCCCTCGCCGACTGCAGCACCTCGTCGTAGACCCGTTCCACGCCGTGAGCGGTGTTCGCGACCGAGTACGTCTCCACCAACTCCATCCCCGCCTGGCCCAGCCGCTCGCGCAGGGCTGCGTCCGCGAGGAGCGCGGTGAGCTCCGCGGCGAGGATCTCGGGGTGGCCGGGGTCGAAGAGGCGCCCGGCGGCCGGCGTCACCACCTCCGCCGGCCCGCCGAGCGACGAGGCGACCAGGGGACGCCCAAGCGCCATGGCCTCGAGCAGCACCAGCCCGAAAGGCTCGGGTTCGGTCGAGGCATGAAGGACGAGGTCCGCGGCGCGCATCAGGTCCGGCACGTCCGAACGGTGGCCAAGGAAGCGCACGCTGGGCCCCAGGCCCTTCTCCACGACGATCGACTGCAGCCGTGCGCGGTACTCCGGCCCTTCGGAAGCACTCGCGCCCCCGGCGAGGGCCAGCACGGTCCGGGAGCGGAGACCGGGCTCGATTCGCGCCAGCGCCTCGAGGGCCACGTCCTGGCCCTTCCACCGCAGCAGAGTGCCGGGAAGGAGCACGAGCAGGCCGTCCGCCGGCACGCCCAGCTCGGCCCGCACCTCGCCCGGGGTGCGCAGCAGGCGCGCACGGAAGGCATCGAGGTCGATCCCGTCCGGCACCACCCGGAGGCGTTGCGCTGGCACGCCGAACCTTGCCCACGACTCCGCCACGTGCCGGCTGACCGCAATCACTCGATCGAAGCGGGGCGAGAGCAGACGGCGGCCGAGTCCGGGCGGGGTGCGCCACGCCCCCCGGGCGTGCGCCAGGCAGGGAATCCCGGACAGGCGGCATGCCGGTAGCCAGTCGTCGAATCCCGCGAACGGGGAGTTGTTGATGTGCACCAGCGCAGGACGGCGGTCACGGATGAAGCGATGCCGCGCCGCCAGGAGTCGCGGCTGGGCGAGAAGCGCCGAGAGCCGGTTGCGGCGGAGCGAGCGCTCCTTCGCTCGCTGTGTGTCCCACGCCTCGACCGCGACGCCGGCCGCGCGAAGTTCTTCCGCGACCGGGTTGTCCTGGTAGAACACCACGAGGGGATCGAACCGGGCCCGATCGAGGTGCGGCACCATCCACGCGAGCGCGCGATGGCTGCCGCCGACCGAGTCGTCCTCGTTCGCCTCCACCAGCACCACGGGGCGGGGCGCGGTCATCGCTGCTGCGCCGCACTGTTGACGACTCGGCGGCGCCCGCTTCGCGCGAGCGAATGGTGGTACAGTTGCTCGTAGGCGGCGGTCATCGCGTCGGCGGAATAGTGCGCCCCCGCGCGCTCCTGCGCCGCCTGGCCCAGGCGGAGGCGGAGCGCATCGTCGCCGAGGACGCGGGCCAGCGCGTCGGCCAGGCGCCGGGCGTCGGCCGGGGGAACGAGCAGGCCTTCGCGCCCGTCGCGCACCGCCTCCGGCACTCCGCCCACCTCCGACGCGACGATGGCAAGTCCGGCATGCATGGCCTCGAGCAGGGCGAGGGGCATCCCCTCGGAGAGTGAGGGCATGGCGTACAGGTCGGCGGCCGCGAGCAGGTCCGGCACGTCGTCGCGATGGCCCAGGACGCGAACGATGGCGGTGAGCACCGGATCCGAGGAGCGCCGCCTCAGCCGATCCTCCTCCTCGCCCTTTCGTCCTGCAATCGCCACGATCCAGCCGGCCGGCCACCTCCCTTCGTCCCGGAGGAGCGCCACGGCCTCGAGC
>JBOHSQ010000159.1:0-13784 GCA_050733295.1 Gemmatimonadales bacterium | reverse complement strand
GAGCCGGTCGGTGCGGTCCGGGGCGCAGCCGGCGAGAAGGAGCGCCGCCGCCAGGCCGCGGGACGAACGGTTCGTCACCGCGCGGCCGTGAGCCCGAGCCGGGCGCGGGCCTGCTCCACGGGGAGGGTGTACGGCTTGAGTCGTTCGACCAGCTCGGGCGGAAGCGGGCGGGACTGGAGCGTCCCACGGTCGGCACAAACGAGCACGAGATAGCCGTGCGCCGCGAGGCGGTTCGCCCCGAGGTGGATCGCCTCGAAGTTCATCGTGAGCGACTTCCGGCCCACCTTGCCGAAGTACGCGGCCATCCGGAGCCGGTCGTCGAGCCGGGCGGGATAGTGAAATTCGGTGTGCACCTGCACCCGGGGCAGGAGCAGGTCGTAGCGGTGGAAGATCTCCCCGTAGGGCAGGCCGGCCGCACGAAACAGCTCGGTTTCGGCCAGCTCGATAAAGCGGACGTAGGAGCCGTAGAAAATGATCCCCGCGGCGTCCACGTCGGACCACCGGACATGCTCCTCGATGATGAACGGCTGTGCGGCCATTGCCCCCTCCGGCTCGGCGGAAGCTACGGGGAACGGGCTCCGCCGGTCAAAAGGCGAACTGCCTTTGTGCTACAAAGTACTTGACGGCCACCCCCGACTCCCCTACCCTTCCTGCGTGCCCCGCCTCGACGCCACCGCCCGGACCACGGCTCCGCCGCCTGCCGCGTTGTCCGACCGCGCCATGGACAACCTGCGCTTCATCCGAGAGACGATGGAGCGAGCCGGCGCGTTCACGGCCATTCCCGGGCGCGCCACCGTGCTCGTGGGGCTCACCGCCGTCGCGGCCGCCGCCCTGGCCCACGCCCAGCCCTCCTTCGGGCGCTGGCTCACGGTCTGGCTCGGCGAGGCGGTGCTCGGCGTGGTGGTCGGCGGCTGGGCCTTGAGCCGCAAGGCCAAGGCCGCAGGCGTGCCCCTCTCGATCGGGCCGGGGCGGCGGTTTGCCCTGGCATTCGCGCCGCCCCTCGCGGTCGGCGGACTGCTCACCCTGACCCTCGTGAAGGCAGGTGAGACGGGTGCCATTCCCGGGACCTGGCTGCTGCTCTACGGCGCTGCGGTCCTGGCGGCGGGCGCCTTTTCGGTCCGCATCGTGCCGCTGCTCGGGGGCTGCTTCATGGCCCTCGGAGCGGTGGCGTTGCTGGGCCCCCCGGCGTGGGCCGAGCCCCTGCTCGCACTCGGCTTCGGGGGGCTGCACGTGGGATTCGGTTTCGTGATCGCACGGAGGTACGGTGGGTAAAGCTGATCCGCTCAAGCGGGAACGCACCGACGAGCCCGCCCGGCCCAAGCTGGCCGGTGTGAAGGGTACCCGCGCGGCGGGCACGCCCCTGGCGCTCGATCGCGTCATCCACGAACGGATGCGGCTGGCGATCGTGAGCGCGCTGGCGGTGAACCCCTCGCTCGCGTTCAACGACCTCAAGTCGCTGCTCGGCACAAGCGACGGCAACCTCAGCGTGCACGCCAGGAAGCTCGAGGACGCCGGCTACATCCGCTGCACCAAGAGCTTCGCGGGGCGCACGCCGCGCACCGAATTCGCACTCACGGCCACCGGGCGCCGGGCGCTCGAGGCCTACCTGACGCACATGGAAGCGCTGATCTCGGTCACGCGCGGCTGACGGGACTTCTACCGGATCCAGGGACTGCATGAAGCAGAGCACACCTCCGCGCCACGTCGCGCTGATCCTCGACGGCAACGGACGCTGGGCCTCACGGCGTGGCTGGCCCCGAACCCTTGGCCACAAGGCCGGTGCGGACGCCGTGCGCAAGGTGGTCCGGGCAGCCCCGGCTCTCGGCATCGAGGTGCTGACCCTCTATGCCTTCTCCAGCGACAACTGGTCCAGGCCTCCCGCCGAAGTGCGCGCCCTGTTCGCAATGCTGCAGCAGCACCTGGAGCGTGAGACCGCCGAGCTGGTGGAGAACGGCGCGCGGCTCGAGATCATCGGCCGGCGCGACCGCCTGCCCCGGGGGCTCAAGGGTGCCATCGAGCGCGCCGAGGCCGCCACGGCCTGGGGGACAGGGCTTCGGCTCCGGATTGCCGTGGACTACTCGGCCCGCGACGCCATCCTCCGTGCCGCCGTGGCGCTCGGCGGCGCCGCGGTAGTGACAAGGGGAGAGTTCGCGCTCCAGCTCGCCCGCGCCTCGCACGGCTCGCCGGCGCCGGACGTGGACCTGCTCATCCGGACGGGATCGGAGCAGCGGCTCAGCGACTTCATGCTGTGGGAATGCGCCTACGCCGAACTGCTGTTCGTCGACACCCTCTGGCCCGACTTCGGCGGAGACGAGCTGGCCCACGCGGTGGCCGAGTTCGGCCGACGGGAACGACGCTTCGGGGCTCTGCCGGCGCGAGCCGGTTGACCCTACCGAGGCGCGCCGAAGGCGAGGTCGATCCGGAGCGAGCCGACCTCAGGGGCGTAGGGTACGGACAGGTCGAGCCGGGCCACGCCCCGCAGCAACGACAACCCGATGCCCACCCCGGCGAACACCGAGCGTGAATCGAGGGCGTCGAGCTTCCCCGCCTGCCCCGCGTCGGTGAAGAGGACCGCCCGGAAGCCCTCACCGAGGCGCAAGGGCGACCAGTCCGCCCGCGCGACCCAGAAAGCCTCGCCCCTGGCAACGCCGTAGTCGTGCCCCCGGATGGTTGGGGTCCCGCCCACCCGGAACAGCGCCTGCGGGATCGAATCACCCACCGATGCCCCTGCGGATGCCTCGAACGTGACCCCACCCGGGCCCCAGAGTGGCTGCCGCCAGCGTCCGTAGAGGCGGCCCACGGAAAGCCCTTCCCCCGCGAGGCCGTCGAGCGCAAACCGCCACGATCCCCGGCCTACGAGGCCGGCCAGCGACGCACCCGCGCCCGCGAAGAAGCCCGACCGCACGTCGGGGTTCTCCGGGAACTCGCCATTGCCGCCCAGGATGTCGCTGATGAAGGAGGTCGCCTCGGTGCGCACGTCATCGTGCTCCTCGAGGGATACGGCGAGGGCCAACTCGGTCCCGTAGCCGAGCGATCGCTCGTGCCGGAGCACGCCACCGCTGGCCCGGAGGTACTCGGCATCGTCGTGGCCGGTGAGGAACGCGTTGACGCTGTTCGCGATTGCACCGACCTCGGCACCGCCCTTCACCGCCGCCACTTCGTGATACCCGCTGAGCGTCCACCTGCCCGCGGGCGACTCACGGATGACCGACCCCCGCAGGTTGAGCCGTCCGTCGGCGAATCCATAGCGGACCGTGCCCTGGAGCCGGATGAACGGAAGGCCCGACGGCCAGGCGGTGGCGCCCACGCCCACGGCGATTCCCTGCACCCGGTTGAACCGGAACGCGTCGGCCAGACGCTCGTACCCGAACGCGAACCCGTGCTGGCCGATCATCTCACCGGGCAGGTCCTCGGAGAGCCGCGCGAGGTCGCCGAAGATGTCGCGCAACTCCTCTTCACCGGGGCCGGTGGGATCCAGCTCCATCGAATCCTGCCAAGCCGACCAGGCATCTATCGAATCCCTCGGGGCGTAATGCACCTGGTAGCGTCCCTGGGCCCACTCGCCCCCCACGTCCCGTGCGCTGGTGGAGTCCTCCGATTCCCGCTGTTCCTCCAGGACCGAGTCTCGCCAGGCGCGCCGCTCCTCCCGAGTGAGGCCCTGGGGCACCGGCTCGACGGTGAACGCCACCGGCTGGCCGGTGTTGATGGCATAGTCGCCGAAGCCGGTGCGCATCTCGAAGGGAACCAGCAGGTCGGTGACAAACGGCACCTGGAGCCGCCCCGAGATCACTTGCCGGTACGGCATCCAGTACCGGTCCTCCACCAGCCCGTACTCGAGGTCGGCCTCGAGGCTCAGGATCCGGCCGATGAGCCGGTTGGCTTTCCGGCTCTCGGCCGAGTCCTTCGGCGTCGGCCCTTCGGGAGCGACCCACAGCTCCGTCCCCACGAAGCGGAAGCTGAAGCGCACCACCTCCGCGGTGGCGGAATCGACCTGCAGGAACCCGATGACCAGCGCCTGCCCGGTGCGCCGCGGAGTCACCTCGACGTTGTAGATGCGAATGGGGTCGCCCTGGGGAAGGACGACGCGCTGGCTGTCCACGATCGCGTAGCGGTACCAGGCTGGCCCATCGGGCGCGAGCGGGTGCAGCGCGGCCTGTTCGGGGAAATCCTGGCCGAAGAGCTGGACCGAGTCGCCCACCCCACGGGGGAAGAACCAGGGGCGGGTGAAGAAGGTGCGAAAATCCAGCTCCTCCGCCCTTGCGGCGGCGCGACGGCCGCGCACATCCACGCGGAGGTCATTCGGAGCCTGCCAGTGCACCGCGGCGTCGAGCTCCTCGGCCGCCGCCACCGGAATCCGGGCCCACGCCCGCCGCCCGAAGGAGAATGAGGTGCGGAAATGGAGACGGGCCTGGTAGTCGGTGACGTCCGACTCCCGGGCCCGATGGCGCGCCGCCGCGCGCTCGACCAGCACGCGTGTCGCAGGATTGGCGTAGGAGGTGGTGTCGGTCGCCCCCTGGAGGACGAGAAGCGCCGCCGCTAGTCCGGCGACTGCCACCGGCTCCGCCCGTCGCGGTGGAGCCCGTACGCCTTGAGTCGCCGCCACAGCGTCGTGCGGCTGATGCCCAGGTGCTTGGCCGTCTCGGCCAGCCGCCAGCCGTGCGCCTCGAGCGAGGCGACGATCGCTTCCTTCTCACGCGCGGCGAGGGTAGTCGCACTCGCGGGACCGGGGATGAACATCGCCTCCCCGAGATCGAGCGATCCGATGCGCAGCGGGCGGACCCGGCCCCCGAGCTCGGCCAGCATGGGCATCAGGACCGCGGCCTGTTGACCGAAGTCCACGTGCAGACCCACGGCCTCGCGCGCGGGGAGATTGGCGTACAGCACCTTGCCCTGGGGGTCGAAGACGATGACCCCTTCCGCGAACCCGTCGAGGAGGGCGCGGGCGAGGGGGCTGAAGACCGAGGGCAGAGGGGGCGTACCGGGAGATTCCGTCATTGGCATGGGCACCATACGCTCCGGCGCTGGGACAGGTTTCAAGGAGAGACATTAACCCCGGAGCTATTCCGCCACCACCGGGGTCGCCGGCACCTGCCCTTGTTGACGCCGTTCTCCGGCGATGACGCACGCAAGCCCGGCGAAGATCACCAGCCCGGCCCCCAGGGCCCGGGGAGTGACGGCCTCACCCTCCAGCACGGCTGGGGCGACCGCCGCCGTGAAGACGGGCTGCAGGTAGATGTAGGCGGCCACCAGGTTTGGCGAGACGCGACTCAGCGCCCAGATGTTGAGGAAGTACGTGACGATGGTGGGAAACACGACGATGTACGCGATCCATCCCCAAGTCGCGGGCCGGACCATCGTCGGGTCCGTGTCACGCAGGGCCAGCATCCCGAATGGAAGCGTGAAGAGGGTGGCGAAGGCCATGAGGTACGCACTCATCGTGACCGGTGAGTGGCGCCGGAGCAGCTCCTTCGAGGCGTATTTCCCGGCGATGGCGAGGCTGGCGAATACCGCCTGGACCAGGATCAGCGCGAGGTGGACGATCGAGACACCAGTCGAGGTGAGGGGGTCGAAATGGCTGGCGGACAATCAAATTGTACACATCTGTAGACACGGAAATTTCTGCCGCTGGCCGATGCACTCGGCGCTGACTATTCTGGACTCATGGCCACCCCGGAATCCTCAGCGGCGCCGGTCCGAAATCCGGAGCGGATGAAGCTTCGGATCGTGGAGGCGTCTGAGCGGGTCCTGATCGAGCAGGGACTCGAGGGATGGACGGTGGAGGGCGTCGCGCGGGAGGCCGGCTGTGCGAAGGGCCTCGTGCACTACCACCACCGCACCAAGGGCGCCCTCCTGATTGCGACCGGAGCCCGACTGGCCGCCCGGCGGCTGCACCGGGTCTTCGCGAGCCTGTCCCTGCGCGGGACGGCTGCGCTGGATGCCCTGTGGGACGCGATACTTGCGGGGGTCCGGAGCGGCGAGGCACAGGCCCGACTGGCCCTGCTCGCGAGTCGCGAACCCGCTGTCCGGGAGCCTTTCGTCGTCACCGCCGAAACCCTGGATGAGCTCGCCGAGAAGTTCACCATCGCCTTCAGCCAGCCGGAGTTCGACCTGGGTGACGCCCGCGCACTCATGGCCTCGATCGAAGGCATCGAGACCCTGCTCGTTGCGGGAGTCCCGGTCCTGGACGTCAGGGACTCCTACCACCGACTGGTGCTGTACCTCATTGGCTGAGCGGTCAGTGTCGCCTCCTCCCGCCTCGCCGTTCCCCATCATCCCTGCGTCGGCTACGGTGCCGCTCCGCCCTGAGCCCCTTCTTGTAGTCGCCTCGCCGGTCAACATCCCGGAGCAGATCGTCCAGCTCCGCCAATGAGGCTGCCCGGAGCGGGGCATGCCGTCCCCTCAGCACCTCCAGCCGGAGCGCCCGGTCCGTGCGCGGAAGGTCCGAAGCCCGGAGGCGCCGGGCCTGACCCTCCCGCAGGCGGAGCACGACGACCGGGACGCGCCCCTCGAGGGTGTACTCCAGTGCCAGCATGTCCCCCAGCAGGCGAACAGAGGACGGTAGGGCGTCGAGCGCCGACCGGGTGGCCTCGTCCACGATGTCTCCGGTGACCAGGCGGATCGGGGTGTCCAGGAATCCCTTCCAGCTCGACACCCCTCGAAGCTCGGCGAGGATGCGGGCCTTCACCGCACCCGGCGAGGCGCGCTCGAGCTGTCCCCCTGACCGCCGCCAGTACTCGTCGAGCTCCTGCACCGCACGGCGGACCCTCGCCTGCGACGAATGCGGGGTGTCGCCCGCGATCAGGGCGTCAGCCAGGGCGTCGCGCGCGGCATCCCGGAGCGGTTCCGGCACCTCGCCGCGGATCGGCTCCACCGTCGATTCGAGCGGAAACCCGAAGTAGTCGAGGGTCCGCTCCGCCGCGAGCTGCAGGTGCTTTCTCGGCCCCGTGATCACCACCCGTGGCGGGCTCACCTTGGCGTACTCCCGGACCAGCTCGTAGGAGAGCGTGGTGCCCTCGATCGCCGCGCGCGGCGCGCCAAAGCGGTCGGCGAAGAACCGGAGTGAGCCTGCCACGGCGCCCCAGCTGCCGGCCACCGAGCTCCGGCTCACCCGCGCCTCCTGGCCGTCCACCGTGCGCTCGTCGATGACGAGGTCGAACGGCTGAATGCGGGCCACCAGGTCGGCGAACCGCCGGCGTGATTCCTTGGACGCGTGCGGCAGCCGCGCGGGCAGGTCGAGGTCGAGCGAGCGGTACACCGAGGCCGTGCCGAGGGCCACATCCTCGATCGCCTTCACCAGCACGCCGCGCGCCTCCGCCCACTCGGCCAGCGCTTCCTCATCGAACACGTGCCGGGGGAGGCCGTACACTTCGCCCGGCGAGCCGGCGTGGTTCACCGCGTCGGCGTAGACGTTGTAGGCCGTCAGGTGGTCGGAACCGTTGGCGATGAGGCCGTGCAGGTCCCGCTGCTCGCGCGTCATCCGGTGGAGCGAGTCGATATTGCTGCAGACCGCGACGACCGGCAGCAGGTCGGCGTCGGCGTGGACCAGCATCTCGCCCCAGGGCCGCTCTACCGGCATCGCCTCGACCTCGCGGCCGTATTCCGTGAGCCGGCCGTTCTCGATCAACCCGCGCGCGGTCAACCGTTCCACGGCCCGGCGGTAGGCGGCGCGGTCGAGCGGCACGGGGAGGTCCAGGTCCCTTGCATCCACGCCGATGGCGGCGCAAGTGATGGCGACGCGCTCCGCATCCCCCGCGAGTTGGAATTCCGGCGGGCCCGGCCGAAGGCTCTCGAAGTGAAGCTGGCGGTCGGAGAGGATCGTGACCTCACCGTTGGGCACGCGGCCGTGCACCCGGCCGGCCATCTGCAGGATCTCGTTGGCGCCCAGGTAGAGCCGATGCAGGACGTTGCGGCCGCGGTCCACGACGTTGCCGTACCGGGCGTCATAGATGACCACGGTGTCGAGCCCGCGGATGTTGAGCGCGGACTGGCCCGCGGCGGTCATCGCCAGAAGGAACGGCCGGTCGGCGCCGCCGTCCTCGAGGAACGGGCGGATGACGCGAATCGGCTCGCCGCCGTGATAGAAGGCCGCGTTGAGCCGGGGCCAGCGTTCCCCGAGATCGGCCGCGAGCCGCTCCACCTCCGCACGGGTAGGCACGAAGACCGCCACGCCCCGGCGCTCCGTCACGATCCGGCGGATGGTGCGGTCATCGAGGAACTCCTCGGGCTTGAGGGGCAGCACCTTCACCTTCGCCCTGAGTGCGGGGTCGAAGGCGCTGGTCTCCAGCACTTCGGCGCTATCGAGATAGCGTGCGTAATACGCGGGGTCCACCGTCGCGCTGAGCCAGATGAACCGACAGCCGGCCCGCTTGCCCAGCGCGAGGCAGAGCTCGAGCTCGGCCGACGTCTGGTGGATCTCGTCCACCACGATGGTGTCGCGCCCTGTGATCAGGTCGTCCTGGAACCAGCGACGGGCGATTCCAGTGGTGACGATGACGACGTTCCAGGAGGGGGTCTCCGGGGTAGCTTCCCGCTCGCGATTGACGACGCCGACGCGGAGCGGGGCCTGGAGGATGGACTCCGCGATGGGTCGGATCCCGAGGGTCTTGCCGGTGCCGGTGCCCGCCACGATGCCGAAGGGCTTGCCCTCCGAGGCCCAGCGGCGGAGCTCGCGGCCATGCTGCTGCTCGAGGAGGGTGTCCAGGCGGAGGCCGAGGGCCAGCTCGATCGTCTCGCAGGCGGCGCGCGTCGGTGCGATGACCGCTACCCGGCCTCGCGGATGGATCGCGTGGCGGTAGGCGTCGGGATCGGGAGGGAGCGCGTGGTCGCGGTGGGGAAGCACCCCGGAATCTAGCCCGCTCGGCGCGCGCGGCGGACTACGGGGCGGCCGGAATTAGCCGGCCCGCTCGGGCCTACTCGACCGGCGGCCACGCGGGTGCAGAAGCTCGGTACTTCCGATTCGCCTGCGTCACGGCCCCGGTGACATGGACACCGCCCCCTCGGATTGCTCCGGGTCCGGAATCCCCGTCCGCCCCCCGATCGTAGCGTGAGTATCCCCTTCCCGAGCCTGCCGTGACCCTCCGACCCGTACGACTCCTCGCCGCGGCCACCCTGTTCAGCCTGCTCCCGGCAGGCCCTGCCCGGGCCCAATGGCCACCCGAGCGCTTCACCAACCTCAAGGTCCTGCCGGACACCATTGCGCGAGACACGCTGATCCGGATGATGGCGTCCTTCACCCGGGCGCTGGGGGTACGCTGCACCTACTGTCACGTGGGCGAGGAGAGCCAGCCGCTCGCTACCTACGATTTCCCTTCGGACGAAAAGCCGGCCAAGGCGAAGGCTCGCGTGATGCTCCGGATGGTCGCCGCCATCAACGGAACCCATCTGGCGCAGCTGGAGGACCGGCGCGACCCTCTGGTGCGGGTGATGTGCGCAACCTGCCACCGGGGCGTGACCGCGCCCCGGCCGCTCGCCGACGAGCTGGAGCTGTCGTGGCGGGCGGGCGGGATCGACTCCGCCCTGGCGGCGTACCGGGCCCTGCGCCAGCGATACTACGGCCGCGCGGCGTACGACTTCGGGGAAGTGGCGCTGGTCGACGCGGCGAATGTGGTGGAGCGGGCCGGCGCACCGGCCGACGCCCTGCGTCTGCTGGAGCGCAACACCGAGGAGAACCCCGAGAGCGCGTTCGCCTGGCGCAGCCTGGCCGAAGCCCAGCTGGAGACGGGGAACAAGGCCGGCGCGATCGCCAGCTTCGAGCGCGCCCTGGCGCTGCAGCCGCAGGACACCCGCACCGAAGCGCGGCTCAAGGAACTGCGCGCGGGAGGCTGAACACGCGGGGGCCCCCGGCGTAATGCCTGGAGCCCCCGGTCGTGCATCTATGAATTGGCGCCATGGGGCGCTCGGAAATGCCCCCCACGATCAGTCGTTGTCGTAACGATCCCGTTCGCGGTAGCGATCGCGGTCGTAACGATCGTCGTCGCGGTCGCCGTTGCCGTAGTACCGGCGCCCGCCGTCGTAGGTGCTGTAGTATTGCGGCGGGTAGTCCCAGTCCCGGTAGAACCGGCCGTCGCGCTCGTAGATCACCACTTCACGCAGGCCGGGGACGCCGCGGTACCAATGGTCGTAGTAGACCCCGCGCGCCTCATAGACCACCACGGGCCGGAAGCCGTGCTTCCTCCAGTACCCGTATGCATGCCCGCGGGGGTGGCGGTGCACCCGTCGCTCCACGACGATCACCTCGGGCACGTGGCGCTCCACGTACACGACACGCGGAGCGAAGTACACCGGCGGGGGATAGGGACGGCCGACCACGAGCCGGCCGGAAACCGGCCCGCCGGCCACGACCACATCGGCTGCAACCTGGGCCGCGGCTGAAAGGGGGGCAGCGGCAAGCAGGGGAACGAGCATGAGTCCGACGAGGGAACGCATCCGAACGCTCCTGAATGGGTAGGGCTTCGCCCAGTCACTGGGCGAGGCCCATGCCAGCTGGGCAAGTGCTATATTCGCAGTGAGTTACGGAGTGGTTCCCGGGCCGGGGGTCGTCCTCGGGCGAGGACATTCCGGGCGCACGGGAGTGGCCGGAGGACGGATGGCGCTCGTCGAGTGCATCGCTAACGTGAGCGAGGGACGCGACGCCGGGGTGATCGCGCGATTCGCTGATTCCATCCGGTCCGTCCCGGGGGTTGCCCTCCTGGACATCCACACCGACCCCGATCACCACCGGTCGGTGCTCACCTTCGTCGGCGGACGCCGCCCGGTGGAGGAGGCGGCCTACCGCCTCATCGTCATCGCTGCGGCCAGCATCGACCTCACCCGCCATCGGGGGGTGCACCCGCGCATCGGCGCCGCCGACGTGATGCCGCTCGTAGGCCTGACGGGCGTCAGTTCAGGCGACCTCATCGCGTCGGCCAGGCGGTTGGCGGTCCGGGTTGGCCGGGAGGCGCGGGTTCCGGCCTACCTCTATGGCGATGCCGCCACCTCTCTGGACCGCCGGCTGCTGCGTGCGGTCCGGTCGGGGCAGTTCGAGCGGCTGCGCGTGGCCGTGCGGCTCGACCCAGACCGCATCCCGGACGCGGGTCCCCGGGAACTCCACCCGACCGCCGGCGCCGTGGCCATCGGCGTGCGCGGCCCGCTCGTCGCGTACAACGTCTGGCTGGAAGAGGACGACGTCGGCGCTGCTCGCTCGATCGCGGCCGCCGTCCGCGAATCCTCGGGCGGCCTGCCGGGAGTCCAGGCGATGGGCGTGCCGCTGGCCTCACGCGGCCACGCCCAGGTGTCGATGAACCTGGTGCGCCCGTTCGAGGTCGGGATGCTCGAGGCTTTCGAGCGGGTGGAGGAACTGGCGCGGGATCACCGGGTGACCATCGACCGCAGCGAGCTGGTGGGGCTTGCCCCCGCTGAGCTCCTGGACGCCGACATCGCCGAACGCATCCGGCTGCCCGAATTCGACCCGCAGCGCCAGCTGCTCGAACCTGCGGTCGAGCGCGCCACCGGGGTGGTGCTGCCCGACGGCGCTTTGCGGCCCGCCTGAACCGCCCCTAGCTTTCCAGCCCACGCACCGAGCTGTCGAGGCCCCGCCGTGAGCGGCACCTTTCGCGTCACCGTCGCCAAGAGCTACCTGAGCTTCTCCTCCGCCCATTTCATCACCTTCCCGGGGCACAAGTGCGAGTCACTGCACGGCCACAACTACCGGGTCGGTGTGACGGTGGAGGGGCCTCTCGATGCCGAGGCGCTGTTCGTTATCGACTTCGCCGTCCTCAAGGACGTCCTCAAGCCGATGGTGGAGGCGATCGACCACCGGGTCCTGCTCCCCACCTCCAACCCGAAGGTGCAGGTGGCCGAGTCCGGCGGGTTCGTCGAGGTGACCTACTTCGACCGGCCGCGCTTCCGGTTCCCCCGCGCGGATTGCGCGTTGCTCCCGGTGCAGAATACGACCGCCGAATTGCTCGCGGCCTACTTTGCCGACGCGGTCTGGGCACGCCTGCGCGAGGACGGGTTCGGGAGGCTGTCGTTGATCGAGGTCGAAGTGGAGGAGAGCGAGGGCCAGAGTGCGACCTATCGGTTGCCGCTGACCGTTTGAGTCCCGGTTGACGGCGGGTCCTAGGATGGAACGCGAATCGCGGGTCCGGCGGTTGCCGGGCGCGGGAGGAGGGTCCGATGGCGAAGGCAGAGCAGACCTGGTCGGGTGAGGAGCTGGCCGAGCGGCTGCGGCCCATGCCTGGCTGGTACGAGGCCGGCGGCCAGATCTGCCGGGATTTCGTGACCGAAGGGTGGCTCGCCACCCTGCTCGCGGCGAATGCCATCGGCTTCCTCGCGGAAGCCGCCGATCACCATCCGGACCTGGCCTTGAGCTGGGGCAGGATCACGGTGAGGCTCAACACCCACAGCGCCGGCGGCATCACCGACAAGGACCTCGAGCTGGCGCGTCGGATCGAGGACCTGGCGCTCTGGCGCCCGGGAGCCGGCTCGGCCCTGACCGGCACTGGAAGGAAGTTCGTGCAGCCGGGAGAAAAGCGCTGAGTGTTCCTGATCGACGAGCTCGTTCCGGCGCCCGACCCGGCCGAATGCTGCAGCCGGTTCCTCGACCTTCCCTACCTGCTCTTCCTGGATGGTCAGGGCGAATTGCCCGAACTCTCCCGCTACTCCTACCTGAGCGCCGACCCGTGGATGGTCATTCGCGGCCAGACCCGGGAGACCGTGCGCCTCGACTGCCGACGCAGCCGGCAGGACATCGTGCTCGAAGACCCGCTCGACGTGCTCGAGGAGGCCCTCCGGCCGTGGCGCTGCCCGCAGTACCCCGGGTTGCCCCCGTTCCAGGGCGGAGCCGCCGGCTGGATTTCGTACGACTGGAAGACCGACCTGCCGGCGAGCATCGTCCGGTACTACGACGACGTGGGCCTGCCCGTCATGATGATGGGACTCTACGACTGGGTGATCGCGTGGGATCACCAGGCGGGCCGCGCCTGGCTGATCTCCACCGGCCTCCCGGTGGAGGACGAGGGCGAGCGCACCAACCAGGCGGCCACCCGGCTGCGCGCGGTGCGGAGCCGGATCCACGGCTCGCCGGCGCCCGACCAGCGGGCCGTGCGCCCACGGGAGCGCCCGCGGGCGCTTTCCTTCCCGGTGGACGATCTCCCGGGCGACGCAGCGGTGCGCTTCCGCTCCACGTTCACGCGTGCCACCTACTCGCGGATGGTGCGGAAGGCGCGGGAATACATCCGGGCCGGTGATGCCTTCCAGGTGAATCTCTCCCAGCGGTTCGAATGCCCGCTGCACGAGACGCCCTTCGAACTCTACAGCCGCCTGCGGCGCTCCAACCCCGCACCCTACGGCGCCCTCATCCAGGCCGAGGGATGGGCGGTGGTGAGCAGCTCGCCCGAGCGTTTCCTGCATTACGATCCGCGGACCCGGCTGGTGGAGACCCGGCCGATCAAGGGCACCCGGCCGCGGGGCGCCGACCCCGCGTCGGACCGCGCCCTCGCCCAGGCGCTGCTGGCAAGCGAGAAGGACCTGGCGGAGCATGCCATGATCGTGGACCTGCTCCGGAACGATCTGTCGAAGGTCTGCCGTCCGGGGTCGGTGGCGGTGCCGCGCCTCCTCGGGCTCGAGTCCCATCCGACGGTGCACCACCTGGTGTCCATCGTGCGGGGGGAGCTCGAACCGGACCGCGACGCCTACGACCTGCTCCGCGCCGCATTCCCCGGCGGGTCAGTCACCGGCGCCCCCAAGCGGCGCGTCTGCGAGATCATCACCGAGCTCGAGCCCACCCGCCGCGGGGTCTACTGCGG